>NZ_JBHIPJ010000077.1:0-183864 GCF_042195945.1 Bartonella sp. AP30XZML
ATATTCTGATCATTGTGCATATATAAAACGCATTCCAATTGATCGGATTGTACAACCTGTAAAGACAAAACTCTAACACCCAAAAACCAGCCTTTTAACACCAGCGTGATTCACGCCACGGGTGAATTGCGCGCAATGTAGGAAATCAAGATGAGTGAACAAAACACTAACCTAATAGAAATTGAAGAAACACATCATGTAGCCGTCGAACAAACTGTCATGGAACGTATTTTAAATAAAGCCTTAGACAGTGACGTCGATATGGATCGCTTAGAGCGTCTTCTTGATTTAAGAGAACAAGAGATAAAACGACAAGAGCGCCAAAATTTTGTCCGTGATCTTTCGGCTGTGCAAATGGCATATAAAAATATCGAACAAAACGCCATTAATAACCATACAAACAGCAAATACGCTACACTTGATCAGTACATTGATGCTGTAAAGAAAGGGCTTGCAACATACAAATTTGCTTTGTTTTATCGTATTAAAAATCAAACAGAAAAAAACGTTACCATAGAAATAACTCTGTCTCATCCTTCAGACAATCAAATCTCAACAGAAGGAACATTTCCAATTGACAGTACAGGCTCTAAAAATAGCATACAATCACTTGGTTCCACACTTACCTACGCACGAAGATACCTATTAGGCATGCTTCTTAATTTAGCAAGTAAAGAAGACGATACAGATGGAAACCCGCCTATTAAAAAGGCTTTTATGAAGACTACAAAATCAAACTCATAACAGAGCGCTTAACAGGCGAAACAAGCCCTTATTATGAAACTGAAGATATGAGATGGGGTATTGAACATGAAGAAGATGCCTTGAGAGAATATGGCTTCATTTATGATGCCAATATAACAAAGTGCGGCTTTATCCAACACCCCACAATAGAAATGGCGGGGGCTAGCCCCGATGGTCTCATTGGAGAAGACGGTTTAATCGAAGTCAAATGCCCGAGATCAGTAACACATATGCGCTTTTGTATAGGTGACGAAATCAAACCAGAATATCACGCACAAATGCAATTCCAAATGGCTTGTACAGGACGAAAATGGTGTGATTTCGTAAGCTATGACCCACGTTTTACGGGGGAATTCTTTCACTTACGCATGAAAGTCAAGCGTGTTCTCCGTGATGATCAACAAATTGAACAGATCAATCAAGCTGTTGAAACCTTTTTAGCAGAGATAGAACGAGAGATAAAACAACTCTCAACAAAAGCTGCTTAACCTTATGGGGGTGTTTTGTTCCCCGCATATCTATGAGCACCCCCACCCTTCCTAACACTTTCAAGTAATGCGTGATTCACGCCACACGTGAATTGCATCTCAATGTAAGGAGAAAAGATATGGCACCTCGTAAAGCTATCATAACGCAAGCAGACATTGCACGAGCTTTAAGAGAAGCAAAAAAGCAAAAATGCGAACTCATAGAAATCAAACCTACCGGTGAACTGCTTATCTATCTTAAATCCGATATTCCAATACCAAATTCAACAGCAAATCCTGATAAATTATGGAAATTATCTCGTGATGATTATGAATTTGATATCGTCTTATAGGTGATCTCCATGCCAAAACCACGTCCTCCTCATCTTGTCAAAGAAGTCNTAAATCCGATATTCCAATACCAAATTCAACAGCAAATCCTGATAAATTATGGAAATTATCTCGTGATGATTATGAATTTGATATCGTCTTATAGGTGATCTCCATGCCAAAACCACGTCCTCCTCATCTTGTCAAAGAAGTCACACGTCATGGTAAAATTATATGGTATGTACGTATTGGTCATGGACCACGTATTAGAATACGCGGCACCTATGGAACGCAAGAGTTTGTTGATAACTACAAAAGCGCACTTGCCGAGTTACAAGGGCTTATACTTCCTAAATCAAAAACTGGTAAGCTAGTCGAAGGTTCATTCGCATGGCTCCTTAAACAGTATTTTAACAGCTCCAATTGGCATAGCCTTTCTAAAGTCACCCAAAACAAAAAGAACTCATTCTTATGAAGGTATGTGATACCATAGGAAACATTCCATACCAAGCAATTGAAAAGAAACATATCATAGCCGGTGTTGAACGGCGTAAAGAAACACCAGCAATGGCTAGAAATTTTCTGAAAGCCCTTAATGGACTTTTTAATTGGGCGATTGATCAAGGTCTTTTGGAAAATAATCCAGCTTTAGGAATAAAAAGACCCCCCCTCAAAAACAAAGAGAGATTTCCTGTTTGGACAGAAGAAGATGTCGAAAAATATTATCAAATATGGCATCATGGTACCCATGAACGTGTCTGGATTGATGTTCTTTTATATACGGGCTTGCGTCGTGGTGATGCGGTACGCATTGGCTGGAAAGATGTCAAAGACAATATTATTCATCTCAAAACAGAGAAAAGTAAATTCCAAACAGATGTTTTTCTTCCCATTTTACCGGAATTAGCCAAAACGCTTGAAACTGGTCCTATTGGAGAAGAAACATTCATTTGTGGTAAAGAAGGTAAAAAACTAGTTAAAGAAAGTTTTGGCAACCTTTTTCGTGAGGCTTGTAACGTAGCGGGAATCAAAAAATCAGCACATGGCTTAAGAAAATTAGCAGCAACACGCGCAGCTAATTCTGGTGCAACAGTATCACAACTCAAAGCAATTTTTGGCTGGACAAATGATGCTATGGCATCTCTTTACACAAAGAGCGCAGACCGTAAAAAACTCTCTCTTGAAGCCATAAAAAAGCTTCAAAAAGATGAGGGATAGAGGCAAAAAAACTCAATAGAATCAGGAATAACCTATTCCCTTATATTAGACATAACTATTTTATTTTACTTGCTTTTTATTTGCCTAATGAATATACTAACAACTTCATAACATTGGTAAAATTATCCGGCGGGCTATTATTAAAAGAATCAGAAAGTTTTTTGTAAAATTCTTTCCACAAACATTTATTTTCAATAAAGCCACCTAATTCATCAGCCTTAACTTTAGCAAAGATATAACCAAAGTCTTCTAAAGCTTTAATGCGATAAAGAGTGAGATTATAAAATACATGCGTTTCATTTATTAAAGCAAATTCTTTTCTTTAAAAAGGTTATAGCCTTCTATCTAACAGCGTTTTTGCTGTAAAATTCAAATTATCGATCTGCTCAACTAAAGAACTTTCATTGTTTAGCTTTTGTGCTTTTTTCAAAGAGATGTGGGCTTTCAAGAATAAGCTTTTCTCGTGCTTTTTGTAACTGTTTAATGACTTCATCAATCTTTGATGGAGAACAAAAAGATTCTTGGCTATTCAACAAATGCAGCCTCTCCTTTCCCTCATACAAACATTGCATCTGAGATTGAAGTATTCTAACTTCTTGAAAAAAAAGACGTCCTGTTTCCTTAAAACCATTATTAAGTGCAAAAAGTTGATCGGAAATGGATAGCAGAATTTGTTTAAAAAAACGCTCATTTTCTTGGCGTTTACGATATTCTAAAATAAGAGCATGGCTTATCTCATCTAACTGTTTTTTTGTAGAATCAATTTGACGCAATAAATTTGGTTTTTCCCCCATATCACCTTTTCTCACCTTCACAAGCATAGCATGAATGTCTAATAACTTAATTGCGGAATGAGATAAATAATCAACAACTGTAGGCGTATTAACATAGCGTTTCCGTGCAATCATCACAAACTCACCTAATGACTGTTTTTTACATTCATCCCGCTATTTATTTTTCATTTTATAAGACCATTCTAAAGAAAGTGCTAAAAAATATTACCTCCAATACATTATTCGATGGAGCCTCTTCTCTCTTTTCACGATCAACGTGGAATCCGTGGAGAGAGAAAACGTACAGGTGTATAAAGGATAAGATGTGTTGTTTTTTCCAACACACTACTACCATCAGCAAGAAGGGCTTGACTAGGTGACAATTCTGTACCTTGCATAATTGTGGAAGCCAAAGAACCTTCTCGAGAAAGAGCCATCAATGTTGGCGAAGATGCAAAGACATTGTGTGCTCCCCCATCCACATGAGAGAAATCAAGAACAGCTATTCCATTTTTACGCAACATTTCAATATCTGAGCCATCGCCCACACGATGATGTCCACCCGTAAGACGTCCTGAAACCGCAAGAGCTTTATCCGCTCTGGATACTAAAATAGCGGTTGGCTGCGGGAGTTTTTTTATATCATTAAGTTGGCGCTCAAATACATCAACATCAATATCTGGTGCAGCCATTAATAAACTTGTAATACGACGAATAGGCCTATATTTTCCCTGTAACGCTAACGTTCTAAATGCTTCCATTATAACAAAATTGCCCATAGAATGTGCAATAACCGAAATTTGATCAGCATTGGTTTCACTAATAAGTGTTAAAAGCTCTATCAATCCGTCACGGGCAAAATTAGCACTGTCACGATCATAAATATAAAGAGGAACTGATCCGGCCGAAGGCCAAGAATAATGCACAGCGACAACATTTAAAGAATAATCGTGTGTAAACTGTGCTGTACGAAATGTACCATCTGCAAAATTATTATTATACCCATGGATAAAAAGAAAAATTTCTCTTTTTCCTTTTGGCTTTTTTGCTAAAGCAGCATTTAATCGCTGTTTAAACTGTTCTTTATTATCGTATTTTTGCAATGCTACTGCTGCAAAATACTTATCATGCGTAGGTTTATAGGCATTTATTTCAACAACTCCCTTTACATGTTGCTGAGGAATTCCTACGTCAACACGATTATAATGAACTTTATTTGATCGCTCTGCACCATAAGGTTGAGCGTAATTATTTTGCATCATACGACTCGTTGCAACATACACTGGAACGATGGCTTTTGGAGAAACTGGTTTCCCTTCAACTTCCCTTTCTACGGCAGTCATAGAAGGTGTTGCATGCACCCCATGCCAAAGTACAGCACGTGAATCACTACACGCTGATAATAAAGAAATACAAATAAGAAGTGTTAAATATCTCAGAATCATTATACTTCTCACTGCAACTTCACCCCACCTTATAAAAATATAACATTTCAAATGCATAGATAAAGTAATAAAAACGAAACATTATTGGCAACACACCAACAAATAACATACAAAAAAGATTTTTCTATAATGCCTATAAATCCCCTCTCTCTAACATAACTTCATCTCATTATGGAGAGACTCACTGCTAACTGGTGCGGTCGAGAAGACTCGAACTTCCACGGGTTGCCCCACAGCGACCTCAACGCTGCGCGTCTACCAATTCCGCCACGACCGCACGTGGAAAGAAAAAATCTTGGTTTTTAGCCTTTAACAAATCATAAAGAAAGGTACAAGCCAATTTTCTTTTTCTCATAATTTATTTTATCCGGATGCTTTATAACTTAATAAAGATTACGAGAAATATGGGCTTTACTATGACCTTTGAACCATCATCATAAAATGTGCTTGTGCCGCTTGATCTTTTTCATAATAACCATGAAAGTTTTTTGTAATTGTTGTAGAGCCCTGTTTTTGGATTCCTCTCATAGCCATACACATGTGCTCAGCCTCAATCAATACTGCTACACCATGAGGCTTCAGATACGTTTTTAACGCGTGAGCCACTTGCGCTGTCATAGCTTCTTGAGTTTGTAAACGACGAGAAAAAATATCTACAACACGTACAATTTTTGAAAGACCAACAATTTTTGCATTAGGAAGATATGCTATATGTGCTTTCCCAATAATTGGGATCATGTGATGCTCACAGTGTGAATAAAAAGGTATATTCTTTACGATTACGGCTTCATTGTATCCTGAAACCTCTTCAAAAACTGTACCTAAGGTTTCTTTAATCGATTGACTATAACCATTAAAAAGCTCGCGATATGCCTTGGCTATACGTTTTGGAGTATCTAAAAGCCCTTCTCTATTTGGATTTTCCCCTATCCATAAGAGTAATGTACGAATCGCCTCTTCCACCTCTTCAATACTCGGACGCTTTTCTTCAGATAAATTTGTGTCTTCTTTAACAACATTACGCATTCAAAAACTCCAAGCTTACTCTATACAAAGCATTTGCTCCATACCTATCTCATTTTGTATAATCTCTATATAAGCGAATTAAAAGTTTAAACAATCACGACTCTCAAAATTTCAGGCAATAGCGCATGATTGATAATATCTATAATGATAAAATACTTAAATATGCTGCACATATAGGCAAAATTGGGCGTCTTAATAATCCTGATGCAACATCAAGAAAACATGCACACCTTTGTGGTTCGACAATCACTGTAGATTTAAAAGTGGAAAATGGTATTATTACCGATTTTGCTCACGAAATACATGCATGTGTGCTAGGGCAAGCTTCAGCTTCACTTTTAGCATCTCATATCATCGGACAAACAACTCAAGATCTTAAAATATTGCGTGAAGTTATCTACCAAATGCTAACGCAAAATGGTCCTTCTCCTCAAGCTCCATTTGAGGATTTTTCTTGCTTACAGCCCATTAAAGACTATAAAGTGCGCCATGCAGCAACACTACTACCCTTTGATGCAACGATAGACTGCATTCAAAAAATTGAAGAAAAATAAATGTTCAAATCACAATCTAGACAAAAAAAGTTGACTCGGAATTACACAGGCACTTGGCAAAAAACACCCGGACGATTATTGGGTGTTTTCTTAATACGTTTCTATCAAATAACACTTTCGAGCCTTATAGGTAATCAGTGCCGCCATGCCCCGACTTGTTCAGAATATACATATGAAGCGATTGCACGCCATGGGCTTTGGGCTGGTGCATGGATGGGACTCTTTCGTATCATGCGTTGTGGACCCTTTGGAACAGATGGCTTTGATCCAGTCCCTCCATCGCTTGGAAATTCTTGCTGTTTTTATAAACCTTGGTGTTACTGGAAAATTTCTGACAAACACAACAAATAATCCTTTTCTTTTTTCACATGTATTGATAAAAAAATTAGTCTATAAGCTTTTTACTCAATTTTCACGAAACCATCCGCAATCGTTAGCGGAATTGGATTAAAAGGGTGTTTTTATGTCTTGCTCTATTTCTCTTTTTTTTCCCGATGGTTCAAAACGTAATTACCCCGCCGAAATGACAGGCTTGGAATTAGCAGAATCTATTTCTAAATCACTTGCAAAAAAAGCAGTCGCCTATAGTCTTGATGGTATCACGCGAGACTTATCGGATCCATTGGGACAATCTGGTCAAGTAGAGATTATTACCCGAGAAGATTCACGCGCTCTTGAGCTCATAAGGCATGATTGCGCCCATGTCCTTGCTGAAGCAGTGCAAGAGCTCTTTCCTGAAACGCAAGTAACAATAGGTCCTGTCATTGAGAATGGATTCTATTATGATTTTGCACGCCAACAACCTTTTACATTAGATGATCTCACCGTCATTGAACAGAAAATGCGTGAAATTATCCAACGCAATAAACCTTTTAGAAAAGAAATTTGGTCTCGTGAAAAAGCAAGAAAAGTTTTTTCTGAGAAAAAAGAATTTTATAAAGTTGAACTTATTGATAGCATTCCTGAAAATCAAGATTTAAAAATCTATTATCAAGGGGAGTGGTTTGATCTTTGTCGCGGACCGCACATGCAATCTACAGGGCAAATTGGGAATGCTTTCAAATTAATGAAAGTTGCAGGAGCTTATTGGCGTGGCGATGCCAATAATCCAATGCTCACGAGAATTTATGGAACAGCATTTGCAAATGAAAATGACTTAAAAGCCTACCTCCATATGCTAGAAGAAGCTGAAAAACGTGATCATCGCCGCTTGGGACGTGAAATGGACTTATTTCACTTTCAAGAAGAAGGGCCAGGAATGATTTTTTGGCACAAAAAAGGTTGGAAAATGTTCCAAAATTTGATCAGCTATATGCGTAGACGCCTTGATGATCATCAATATGCTGAAGTTAATGCACCACAAGTTCTCGATAGGTCACTCTGGGAAATATCTGGCCATTGGGGTTGGTATAAGGAGAATATGTTCAAAGTAATTTCAGCAGCAGAAGATTCAGATCATGGGAATGTTTATGCCCTTAAACCAATGAATTGCCCTGGTCATGTGCAAATTTTTAAACATGGTTTAAAATCTTATCGTGATTTGCCTATTAGACTTGCTGAATTTGGACTTGTTCATCGTTATGAGCCTTCAGGCTCTTTACATGGTCTTATGCGTGTGCGTGGTTTTACACAAGATGATGCGCATATTTTTTGTACTGATGAACAATTAGCCGATGAATGTCTCAGTATTAATGATCTTATTTTATCAACTTATGCTGATTTTGGTTTTAAAGAAATTAGTCTTAAGCTTTCAACACGTCCAGAAAAACGAGTTGGATCTGATGCATTATGGGATCATGCAGAAAGTATCATGGAATCTGTCCTTAAAACGATTGAAACAAAATTTGCAGGACAAATCAAAACAAGCATCCTTCCAGGTGAAGGAGCATTTTATGGTCCAAAATTTGAATATACATTAAAGGATGCTATCGGTCGTGAATGGCAATGTGGAACAACACAAATAGACTTTAATCTCCCTGAACGTTTTGGTGCATTCTATATTGATAAAGATTCAGAAAAACGTCAACCTGTTATGATCCACCGTGCTATTTTGGGATCAATGGAGCGTTTTCTTGGTATATTAATCGAAAATTTTGCTGGACATATGCCACTTTGGCTTGCTCCTGAACAAATTGTTGTTGTAACAATTACATCCGAAGCAAATGAATATGCCCAAAAAATAACAGCAAAACTTAAAGCTGTTGGGCTTTCCGCAACAATAGATCTCCGCAATGAAAAAATTAACTATAAAATACGAGAACATTCTTTACAAAAAGTCCCCGTAATTTTGGTATGTGGCAAACGTGAAGCTGAAACAAACAGCGTAAATATACGCCGCTTAGGAAGTACAAATCAAACCCTTTTATCTGTAGAAGATGTGATTAAACAACTCTCAAATGAAGCAACACCTCCAGATTTGCGACGTGTCATAAATGCATAATATCACAGAAGATGGTAATACGTTAATTTTTTACTATAAATCTTCAGTTTTTGTACAAAATGAAATAATTTGATATTGTAGTGTGTTTTTGTTTCATGCACAATGACCTATCATCAGAAAGAGTAACGTGCTCTCTCTCTACAAGGTGGATTGGTGAAAAAGTTGAATGTAAGCTATGAGCTGTTTAAATGCAAAAATCATAGACAATTGAATATTAATAATAACATTAATCTTTTACCTTTATAATGAAAAGATTCTGCTACTATCATGGATAGATCATTACAATAATTATAGTAACATCAAGCAAGAAAACTGAAAACAAGATTATATTTATTAATAAAAAATATGTAAAATTAGCTGAACAATGATATTTCTTATTCGTAAGATAAGCCCTTATAAAAAAGGACAAGATATTGATTTATAATGATAATATATCGTTATTCATATTAAATAAGGTTTCGAATATCATAGGCTTCTCTTATTTTTAATATGTTTATGTTGAATCTATCAAAATCATTTGCTTGCACGAAACAAGCGGAATGAGTGTATGGATAAAAATTATTGAGAAAGGACTTTTAAAATGCCTACAATGAGCCGCCTAAAGTGCTAAGGATTGTTGCAGTCATTGAGAACAGGCTATAACTATAATGATGATGCCGACTTGAACCTTCATAAGTATAAAAATAGCGGTACTCAACGAGTTTACCATTAATCATTCACGAGGCATTATGGTAAAATAAGATTAAGAAGCCTTAAGAAACATCTCTTTAAAACAAGCACATGAATTGGTAAGCTAATGGCATTCTACATCCCGCAATCTACACTGATGAGATATTGCCTTAATTTTTATAAAGCCAAATCAAAAAAATGGCAAAACTCAGCGTTTATTCTTTCTCTTCTTCATGTTTTACCAAATGAAAAACTCTTATAAAAAACTCGTTAAATATACACATACGATATATGACTACTCGTTGAACGTATAAAATTCTGGGCACATCCATAAAACATCTAAATATCTACGAAACACATATAAAACAAAAAAATATTATTATCGTGCTCTATCAAGAACACGCTTACATTCAATGAGTTCAAACAGAATTTCTTGTAACAATGCTTTATCAGTTTTATCTTTGTAAAGATTCACAGAACCGACAGATGTTTCTCCTTCACTCCTCATGAAACTCAAAAGCCCAAAAGAAGATTTCTTAGGCTTATTGCTAGCATTTTCAGAAGTTTGTCCTGCATGTTTCTTCTCTATGACCACATTCATAGCATCAAGATCACCATTACCCAATGCAGTTACAAAAGCAACACCATTTTCTTTCAAAAGGCGTTGCACACCTTTTATCGTATAACCTTGATCATATAGTAACTGCTTAATACCATTGAGCAAATCAACATCGACCGGACGATAATAGCGCCTTCCTCCCCCACGTTTCATTGGTTTAATCTGCCTAAAACGTGTTTCCCAAAATCTTAAGACATGCTGCGGAAGCTCCAATAACTCCGCTACTTCGCTAATTGTGCGAAAAGCATCAGAGCTTTTATCCATTTTGTAACACCTTATTTAAAACAAAATAAATTACTTTACAATGACTCATTCTGTCTCAATTTCTCAACAAGATTAGTCAAAAATAAGACCATCATTGACACCTTACTCACCAGTCTTTTTCTAAAAAACAAAGACCCTTATTTTATACATTTCTTTAACAAATACCAAACATACCATGGCATTTATTTATGAGATATCATTTTTTCTGTTTTGCACGATACGAATCTAAAATTCTCTGTTTAAGAACATTGGCAGCCTTAAACGTCACAACACGTCGCGGCGGAATAGGTGCTTCAACACCTGTTTTTGGATTGCGTCCAACACGTTCATTTTTACTGCGAACCTGAAAAGTTGCAAAAGAAGATAATTTAACCGCTTCACCTCTTACAAGTGAGTTGCAAATCTCATCCAAAACCAATTCGACTAAAGCTGCTGATTCAGTATGTGACAAGCCCACTCTTTTACAAACTACGCTCGCTAAATCTGCACGCGTTACTGTCTTACTTGTCATTATAACCACCTATTAAAATATTAAAAATTACAAAATGACTTATACGTTTTCTTGAAATATGGTCAAGTAGCCATAATTTACCAACGAATAAGAATTGCTCCCCATGTAAATCCACCTCCCATGGCTTCTAACATGATAAGATCTCCTTCTTTTATTTTTCCATCGCAAACAGCTGTTGTTAAAGCCAACGGAACTGATGCAGCAGACGTATTACCATGTTGATCAACGGTAATCACAACTTTATCTAGTGAAATTCCTAGCTTTTTAGCAGATGCTTCAATAATGCGCTTATTAGCCTGATGAGGTACAAACCAATCTAGTTGTGAAGAATCCATACCTGCAGCTGCAAAACAATCATCAACCACATCCGTTATCATACCAACAGCATATTTAAAAACTTCTCGTCCTTCCATACGCAAATAGCCTGTCGTTTGTGTTGTTGAAGGTCCACCATCAACATATAGCTTATCTATATAAGCACCATTAGAGCGCAATTTCGCAGACAATATACCACGCTCAAAAGCAATATCCCCCTCAGTTTCTTGTGCTTCCAAAATAACAGCACCCGCACCATCACCAAACAAAACACATGTCGTACGATCTTCCCAATCTAAAATTCGAGAAAATGTATCGGATCCAATAACTAAAATTCTTTTAGCTCCCCCACACCGTAAATAAGAATCTCCTGTTGTTAAAGCAAAAATAAAACCAGAGCAAACAGCTTGAATATCAAAAGCAAATCCATGGCTCATTCCCAAAGCATGCTGAATTTCAACAGCAGAAGCAGGAAAAGTACGATTCGGGGTAGACGTTGCTAAAATAATACAATCGATGTCTTTTATTGTTAAACCAGCATTTGTAAGTGCTGCTTGCGCAGCCTCAACTCCTAAAGAAACAGTTGTTTCATTTTCACTGGCAATATAACGTTGGCGTATTCCTGTACGCTGAACAATCCATGAATCTGACGTTTCAACAAACTTTGCAATCTCATCATTTGATAAACTTCTTTTCGGCAAAGCACTTCCTACACCACGTATAATTGACCGAATCATTCAGCTCTTACCTTTTCTTCAAATTTTTCATTTCTATTATAAGAGCTTATCATAAGGACTCTCCATTCATCACCGCTTCATCTTCTTGGTCAAAAAGTGTTTCTTTATTTTCATGAAATCGCCGTAAATCAGCCGTTATTTTTTGTAAAAGTCCATTATTAACCATTTTATAACCAACGCGGATAGCAGAAGCAAAGCCATTAGCATTAGCACTGCCATGACTTTTTATAACAACACCATTCAAACCTAAAAGCACTCCTCCATTCACCCTATCAGGATCCATTTTATGTTTCAGTATACGAAAAGCACCCCGTGATAAAAAATAACCAAGAGATGTTAAAAAAGAACTGCGCATTGCAGAGTTTAAAATCTCTCCTATCTGTCGCGCGGTTCCTTCTGCGGTTTTTAAAGCAATATTACCAGAAAACCCCTCTGTCACAACAACATCGACTGTTCCTTTTCCAATGTCATTGCCCTCAACAAATCCTTTATATTCCAATCCTTCTAATTGCACTTCACGCAATATCATTCCTGCTTTTTTTATTTCATAAAGTCCTTTAACCTCTTCCACCCCCACATTTAAAAGCCCAACACTTGGTCTTTCAGTGTGATATAAAGCGCGAAACATACCTGCTCCCATAACCGCCAAATCAACCAACTGACTAGCAGAGGCACCAATTGTTGCTCCAATATCTAAAACAATACTCTCACTGCGCAGTGTTGGCCAGATACCCGCAATACCAGGACGTTCAGCCTCTGCAAGCATTTTCAAACAAAAATAAGACATGGCCATGAGTGCACCCGTATTACCAGCAGAAATGCAAGCATCAGCTTCACCATTTTTTACCGCTTCAATGGCGTACCACATTGATGATTTACCACGTCCATTACGAAGTGCTTGGCTTGGCTTTTCATCCATGCGTGTATAACTTTCTGTAGGGCAAAAGCGCGATACAGAATCCAAACAGGGATATTTTTTTAAAACCGGACGAACAGCCTCCTCTACTCCATAAAATAGAAAATAAATATTTGATAAATATTTTTGTACAATTGCTGCTCCTGCAATAGCTGCTTCTGGACCGTAATCACCGCCCATGACATCCACAGAAATTCTAATCACGCTTGCATATCCCACATCTTTTCATTTACATCTTTAAATACATATTATGATTTTTGGCTCCTGAATACTCACACAGCACATCTTGCGAAAATCGCTTCGCAGAAAATACCGTTTAGCATACAATAGATATTTTTTGTATGTTTTTACAATCACTTCCAATTTTTCAAAACAGAAAATGGAGAGAATTTTCGCTCTGCTTCTTCTAAATTTTCACCCATATTCATCTTTATCCCTTCTTTACGTGGATAATGATTAATAGACAACTCAAAAAACTCTTCCATGATTGCGCCAATATCAATTTTATCATCATAAAATACTTCAGGAGTATCAAGCCCCTCCACATCTAAAAACAATTCCCCTGTATCCTCTGATATTTTGGGCTTCATCAAATTTGAATCTTCAGGAACAAAAACAACCTCAATATTTTCACAAAGGATATTTTCTAATGGTTCTAATGTAACAACACATAACTGTAGTATACGCGCTTGCAACAGACCTTTTATACGCACTCCGCGTTTTTTCCACGGGAAAATATGGAATTTTCCCTCACAAGATTTTACTTCAATTAAATCATGGTTCTGGGCTAAATGTGTACATTCTTTTTTGTTTGCACAAAAATGAACCCTTATACCTTTAGCAGGTAGAGAACGTACAGATATTGGATAAGCCAAAGCAAATGTCATTTGAGGAACATTTTGAACATTCATTGACAACTCCCAAACATAAAAACGCGTAAAGCACTATGTTTTTATTTATCTCAAGTATTTATGCATTTTTTTCTTTTCTAAAGAAATTCTATATGGCATAATTTGCTTTATAACAGGGAAACTCAGTGTAAGCTACGGTAGATTAAGTTAAAATTAGAAAAAACTTGAGGTTGCCTTCTTGTCCTACATCTCAGTATAAAAAGGAGATACTATTGTTTCAAATGCCTCACATAATAGCCTTAATCAAACGTAAATTATTGATTGGTCTATCAATAGCAAGCATAGGAATGCTTTCTGGGTGTAGCCTTCTTGATTCTTCAGGTTCGAGCCAAATTTATAGAGAAGGCTATGTTCTTGATAAAAATGCTCTAAGTTCTATCTCTATTGGCTCAAGTCAAGAGCAAGTTCTTTTAACTTTAGGGACCCCCTCATTAAAAACAAAATATGATAATGAAGTTTTTTATTACATCTCACAGACACGTTATCGTGGGATGCAGTTTATGAAAACAAAGATTATTGATCGCAAAGTTTTAGCCATTTACTTCAATAAAAATAATCAGGTTGCAAAAGTTGCAAATTACGGATTACAAGACGGTCAAGTGTTTGATTTTATTACACAAACAACGCCAACTGTAACAAAAGAACATCCTTTCTTAATTCAAATTATAAAAGGCCCTGCGAATTTGCCACCCCATAACTGAATTATATAGTCTGCATACCGTTTCAATATTATAGGTCTGATAATATCAGATCTATAATAGGGGGATTTGTAACTCTTAGAGGCGAACTTTTTTTGCCATACTGTCAAGAACTGCATTAACAAGTTTTGGCTCATCACCTTCAAAAAACGCCTTTGCTATGTCAACATACTCATTCATGACAACCGCAACGGGAACATCTTTACGGTTGATCAACTCCCATAAACCTGCTCGTAAAATTGCTCGCAATATAGAATCAAGACGTGAAAGAGACCACTCTGCAGAAAGCTGTTGATGAAGCAGAGGATCAAGCTGCTTTTGATCTTTTACAACACCCGTTATAATAGCCAAAAACCATTGAAAATCAGCTTCAAGATATTGGTCTCCATCAATATCTTTTCCCAAACGATAAGCCTCATACTCAGCTGCCGTTTCCATCACCCCCGAACCCACGATATCCATTTGATAGAGTGCTTGAACTGCAGCGAGTCTTGCTGCTCCACGTTTATTGGCTGAACGCGGAAAATGTCTGCTTTTTATATCAGCCATATTTAACGATTATCTCCAAATCTCTTTTTTAGAGCGATCATACATAAAGCAGCTTCAGCCGCAAAACCACCTTTATTTTTGTCATCTAATTTTGCACGCACCCATGCTTGTTCTTCGTTTTCAACAGTCAAAATACCATTTCCAATAGCCAAGTGCTGATGAACAGTTAAATCCATCAATGCACGACAAGAATCATTAGCAACAATTTCA
This sequence comes from Bartonella sp. AP30XZML, assembly GCF_042195945.1. NCBI lineage: Bacteria > Pseudomonadati > Pseudomonadota > Alphaproteobacteria > Hyphomicrobiales > Bartonellaceae > Bartonella > Bartonella sp. AP30XZML. Next base: position 15,397 of record NZ_JBHIPJ010000077.1, read on the forward strand.
AAGTGATATGTTTCACCTCGAATAACACAACCAAGAGCAACATAACCATCATACGATATCTTGTTTTGTTCAGCAAAAGCTATTGCACTTGGTATTTCTAATGCTCCAGGAACCGTTACAACATCATAACTTGCTTCAGCTTTTTGCAAAGTATTCACTGCACCTCTCAAAAGTGCATCAGAAATCCCCTCATAAAAACGTGCCTCAACAATCAATACGTGAGGCTTTTTACCTATCTCTTTCATCATAATGGAATTCCACAAAAAACGAATCAAAAAAATCAAAGTTATAAAGCATAAAATTCTGAAAACGATCAATAGAGTGTTGGCTTATTCATCTTCTCTTTTTAAAGCAAAAAGTTTTGCAGCATAACGAGCAAGTTGATCAATTTCCAAATTGACCCGATCTCCAATTTTAGCTTGTCCCCACGTTGTCATTTCAAGTGTATGGCGAATAATAAGAACATCAAAAACACAATCCTCAACACCATTAACAGTCAAAGATGTCCCATTAAGTGCAATAGATCCCTTATTAACAATGAAAGGCATAAATTGTCTTGAAACTTTTAAATAAAAACGAATTGCATCCCCTTCATTTTTTTGATCAATGATTTCAGCCAAACCATCAATATGACCAGAAACTAAATGTCCTCCCATTTCATCACCCAATCGAAGCGAACGTTCCAAATTAACAAAAGTTCCTTTTATCCATTGTGCAAGATTCGTTAAACGTAATGTTTCTTCCCACGCCTCAACAACAAACCAATTGGTATCTTCTTGCTTTAATCCTCGCTCTACAATTGTCAGACAAATTCCTGAACAAGCAATTGACGCGCCAATTGCTAAGCTTTCTATAGCATAGCGGGTAGAAATCTTTAAACGCATCCCCTGCTTTAAAGGTTGAACATCTTCAACACAACCAATATCCGTTATAATTCCTGTGAACATAATGTCTTACGTCTCCACTTATAAAAACGGTCATTTCCAAACATTCTTGTCTCAATCTCATGAAACTGCGAGAGATAATTTCCAAAATGAGGGGCTTCAATACGATTTTTGCCTAAAACAATAGGGGTATGAAAACATATCAAATGATCAACACAACCAGCATTCAAAAATTTTTCCCCTGTCTTGACGCCCCCTTCCAATAAAACACTATTAATCCCATGTTTATAAAGCATCTGTAAAAGAGCAAAGGGTTCTACACAACCATTGTTCATCTCGACCGAATAAACAGACACACCATATTGCTCCAATGCATTTTTTTTGCTTTTCTTTGAAAGATCCACATCACAAATAACCCATGTAGGAATTTTTATGGCTGTTTGGACAACTTTTGCATCAAGGGGGATAGATAAATCTGCATCCAAAATAATACGAATTGGTGAGCGCATTTCCATCCCTGGCAAGCGGCAATTGAGTTGTGGATCATCTGCTAATATAGTACCAATACCAACGAGGATAGCATTATTTTGAGCACGTAGAATATGCGTATGAGCATGAGAAAGTGTTCCACTAATTTTTACGCTGCCCTTCTCTCTTTTTCCAACACCATTATCGGCAGAAATTGCCATTTTAAAAGTGACCGCACAGCGTTGTATCTTCCTTATGCACCAATGCGTCCATAAGGATTCAAAAGCCTCTTCAGCTAAAATGCCCTCAACCACTTCAATACCCGCTGCTCGCAAAAGAGCAATACCATGACCATCAACACGCTTGTCACAATCAGTCAGCGCAACAACAACTCGAGAAACACCTGAATCAATAAGCGCATTCACACACGGCGAAGTTTTTCCATAATGCGCACAAGGTTCTAAAGTAACATAAGCAGTCGCTCCTTGAGCCAAAGAACCTGCCATGTGTAAAGCTTGCACTTCCGCATGAGGACTCCCATGAATAGCTGTTACGCCATAGCCAACAATAAAAGCCCCCACAGCACCATTATCGTTTCGCACAATTAACGTACCAACGGAAGGATTCTCACCTGTAAGACCGACATGACGTTCTGCTAAACGAATAGCTGCAGCCATAAACCGTTCATCTTGCACTTTTTTATTCATCAAAACGAGATTCTGTATCCGCGATACCCTTTGACAATTCATCTATAACATCGTGAAAATCGCTTGCATTACGAAAATCTCGATACACAGAAGCAAAACGAATATAAGCAATATCATCAATTCTTTTCAATGCTTCCATCACAAGATGCCCAATTTTTTCTGAAGCAATCTCTGGTTCTCCCAAACTTTCAAGCTGGCGTACAATGCCAGAAATTGCTCGTTCAATATGATCAGGATCAATATTGCGCTTACGTACAGCCACATCAACTGATCGCATTAACTTATCACGATCGAAGAGTTCACATCGTCCACTTTTTTTAGCAACCAAGAGCTCACGCAACTGAACACGTTCAAAAGTTGTAAAACGACCACCACAAACGGAACACACACGGCGGCGGCGAATCACTGCCCCCTCTTCTGCTGGACGTGAGTCTTTGACCTGTGTATCCTCATATTGGCAGTAAGGACAGCGCATCCTTTGTATCCTTAACGAGTGGTAAGATAAGAGTAAAGAGGAAATTGATTCGTTATATCTTTTACCTTTTTCTCAACAGCCATTTCAACGACATGATTATCTTCATCACTTTTTGCACTCCGAAGACCATCAAGAACTTCTGAAATCAGATGACCAACTTGAATAAACTCTTTTTCTAAAAAACCACGCGTCGTGGCAGCAGGTGATCCCAAACGAATTCCTGATGTTATAGATGGCGTTTCAGAATCAAAAGGAATGCCATTTTTATTGCAGGTAATATGAGCGCGTCCCAAAGCCAATTCAGCACGTTTACCTGTTAGATTTTTGGAACGTAAATCAACCAACAACAAATGATTATCTGTACCACCAGAAACAATATTAAAACCATTACCCTGTAATGTTTTTGCTAAAGTTTTCGCATTAGCGACAACATTAGCACTATAACTCTTGAAAGAGGGACGCAAAGCCTCCTCAAACGCAACAGCCTTTGCGGCAATCACATGCATTAAAGGACCACCTTGAAGACCAGGAAAAATTGCAGAATTAATTTTTCTGGATAAAGCCTCATCATTTGTCAATATTAAACCACCACGTGGACCTCGAAGCGATTTATGTGTTGTTGTTGTTACAATATGCGCATGTGGAACAGGTGAAGGATGCACGCCACCAGCAACAAGACCAGCAATATGAGACATATCAACGAGTAAATGAGCACCGATTTCATCTGCAATTTCACGGAATCTTTCCCAATCCCATAGCCGTGGATAAGATGAGCCCCCTGCTATAATAAGTTTTGGCTTACGTTCTTTTGCAAGCTGCTCAACCTCATCCATATCAATAATCTGATCTTCTTGACGCACACCATAGGAAACAACATCAAACCATTTTCCTGACATATTAACAGGTGAACCATGCGTAAGGTGACCACCAGCATTTAAATCCAACCCCATAAATGTATCACCAGGCTGAAGTAAAGCTAAAAAGACAGCTTGATTCATTTGGCTACCAGAATTAGGCTGTACATTCGCAAACGCAGCACCGAAAAGCTGTTTCGCCCTTTCAATAGCTAAATCTTCAACGACATCAACAAATTGACACCCACCATAGTAGCGCTTTCTTGGATAACCTTCTGCATACTTATTGGTTAAAACAGACCCCTGCGCTTCAAGGACCGCTCTTGAAACAATATTCTCTGAAGCAATCAGCTCAATTTCATGTTGTTGACGCTCAAACTCCCCTCTAATTGCGTCAAAAATTGCACCATCAACAGTTTGTAAATTATCATTAAAAAAGCGCTTTTGTGCGTCATTTTCTTGCTGAGTCATAAAACACATTCCTAACATAAAAAAATAAAGTCAAGGAACGATAACACAGCAAACCATGCAAACCAAACATTTTAAACTACTTACACTCAAAAATAATGAGGTAAATATTTATCTTAGTTCTTTGTTATAAAAACAACGAAAAACTTCCCTCTCGAGAATGGTAAAAAATGAGATTACATTTCTTTTTTTTACACTCTTATTTGTTTACACCTTTTACAAAAGGTATCTATAATCTAAAGAAATTCAATAATTTAATGATTAAAAATAATTTATAATGTGAAAAGCTGAATATAATAGGCAAAGTTAATACGAAGGCAAATAAGAATGCTAATCAAAGTTTTTATTGATGGTGAACATGGCACAACCGGACTACAAATACAAAAACGCTTAGAAAGGCGTACAGATTTAAAACTACTCTCTCTTGCTCATAAAGATCGCCATAATGTTCATCTGCGACAAGACTATCTTAATCAAGCCGATATTGCTATTTTGTGTCTTCCAGATGATGCTGCACGCGAAACAGTTCATTGGCTTAAAAAAAATAAAAACATTAGGATTATTGATAGCTCGACAGCCCACCGTGTTGCACCAGACTGGGTTTACGGTTTTCCTGAAATGACAGCAGGACAAAGAAAGCGCATCCAAGCAGCACATTATATAACCAATCCCGGATGCTATCCTACCGGTGCCATTAGTTTGATTCGTCCACTCCGTGAAGCAGGACTGCTAGACGCCGATTATCCCATCTCGATTAATGCAATCTCCGGCTATACCGGTGGTGGAAAACAGTTGATTTTACAAATGGAAAATCAATCTCAACAAAATATTCAGGACAATTATTTTATCTATGGTCTTAATCTTGAACACAAACATGTGCCAGAAATCAAAATCTATGGACAAATCAATCAAACCCCAATTTTTATACCAAGTGTGGGTCGTTTTCCCCAAGGAATGATTGTGAATCTTCCTCTGCATCGCCATTTATTCACAAAATCAGCAAACTGTTCTGATTTGCGCGAAATTCTCGCAAACCATTACGATGGACAAAATACCATTTTAGTAGCATCACAAGAAGAAACTGTTTCACTTGAAAGACTTAATCCAGAATGTTTAGCCAACAAAGATGGTATGAAACTGTTCGTATTTGGAAATGATCGTGAAGGCATTTTTAATCTCAGCGCCCTATTCGATAATTTAGGAAAAGGCGCATCAGCTGCTGCTGTCCAAAACCTTGATTTAATGCTTTCAGGCAACTAAACTTCATCTAGATACAAGCTTTATTCAACAGCACAATATGCCCCTTTTGTTGCTCGCCAATGCGCAACAACAAAACACAACACGACTAATGCCATACTTTGATGAATGAGCCCCAAACTTATCGGAACCTCATGTAACAGTGTCAAAATACCTAAAAGTGCTTGGATAATAATCATACCACAGATAAGAAATGCACGACGAGAGTGGGTTGAACGGGGAACATTTTTTTGTACATAGAAAGCATGAATAGCCGAGGCAATCAATAAAAAATAAGCAAAAAATCTATGAATAAACTGAACCGTTAAGGGATTTTCGAATAAATTGAGCCAAACAGGACGATGCTGTAACAATCCATCAGGAATAATCTGACCATCCATAAGGGGCCATGTATTATAGACTTTTCCTGCATGAAGCCCTGCAACCAAAGCACCCCAATAAATCTCTATCAAGACGAGAATAACAAGCCAAGCCGCAAAATATTGCACCTTTTGATTTGCTGGCTTTTCTGAATATTCTGCAAGCCCTCGAGATAAATAAGTAACAAAAACAATAACAAAACATGCCGTTATAAGATGAAATGCCAAACGATATTGGCTCACACTTGTTAAACTACTTTGCCCAATCCCTGAAGCAACCATCCACCAACCAATAAAGCCTTGAAAGGCGATAAGAATAGGTACAACAATAAGCGGGAGTAAGATATTTTTTTCAACACGCTTAGTCGCCCAAAACCAAATGAGCCCCAATAAAGCGACAAGACCAACAAGACGCCCAAGAACACGATGCGCCCATTCCCACCAAAAAATGACCTTAAAAGCACTTAAGGTCATATCAGGATTAAGCAGCTTATATTGTGCTATCTGTTGATATTTTAAAAATTCCTCTTGCCATTGATCCACACCAATCGGTGGAATAACGCCGTGTATTGGCTTCCATTCCGTTATAGATAATCCTGATCCCGTCAAACGAGTAGCGCCACCCACTAAGACAATTGCCAAACACAGCAATAAAATAGAGTAAAGCCACACCTGTATATGTTTTCTATTTTCCTTTTGCACAGGCGTTAAAATGCTATTGTTTAATCTCTTTACTACCATCTCTGATTGCCCCACGCTTCTCTCCAACTAAAATACATTTTAAAATTTAAACATTAACTCTTTGTCTATTTTAGTATGTACTACAACTTTAGCAAAAAACAAGCGTACCACTATAACATGCGATACATATTTCTTTTTTACTTTACGAAGCTTATGATGCTACAATGCGATAAACAGTCTTTGGAAAGCTGTCTACCATCCGCATCATCCATTCTTGTTCATTAAGAACAGTATTACAAATATAATAGTCTGTTAGCTCTGCAAATTGCTCAAACCCATATTTTGGTTCGCTTGCCATCTCTAGGATGATAAAATCATATTCTTTTTTAAATTCTTGTAATATATGAAAAATATCATTTGAAAAATCTTGTGCTGAAATGGCACTTGTTACCCCCTGAGGAAGAATATCAACCCCCGTATCATAATCACGGTAAATAACATCATGCAACTTGGCATTGCCCGTTAAAATATCACTCAGTCCGCGATGTGGACCAATGACTTTCTCTATTTGTTGACCAGAAATATCGACCAACAAAATTGTTTTGTTCTCTTTTGTGAGATGAAGTGAAAGCTTTGCCGCTGTCCGTGCAGCCTCTGGTCCAATGATTGAAATAATGGTTGAAGCACGCCATTTCAAAACATCAGATAATCCCTCTATCGTAATAAAAGCTTCAAAATTTTTCATTTCTTGAGAGACTAAAATATTCTCATTCTTCTTAAGAGAATTTTCTTTTGATCTCAAATCCTCTTCTGAGATTTGGTCTTTTTTCCTTTTAAAGCACGGATAGAATAACAAGATTCCTAGCAAAAGAGTAAGGAAGCTGGCCAATGCACTCACAAGAATATTTTTTCCATAAAGAGCCATAAAAGAAATTGGTGCTAACGTTATTGGCATAACCACGTGGATATTTGTATTTTGTAAGAGAAGAGGATTATCACTCAATCCCCAATATGAACCAATGACTTTTTCTCTTCGTTGAACAGACTTGCTCATCGCTTTATTTTGGACATCGATCGCTGCTTTTATTTTATTTTCAAATTCATTAAATATTTCATTCAAAGATTGGGATTGATCTCTTATAAAAAAACTCACCCTTTTTTGAAGCTGTTTTTCCAATTCCGTTGCAATAACCTCATCTGAATGAACTTGATAAACAATCTGTAAAATTTTATTTTTTAATTGATGAGAAACTGTCTCTAATTCTGCAGTCATCGCTTTAATTTGAGGATGTGTCCACCCTAATTGTGCAGCCATATGTGCTCTTTGCGTTTCCAAGAGATCACGTTTAGATTCCAGAGAAACAATTGCTGAATTGCCTGCAATAAACGATAAAAACAGTAAAGACTGCCCATTTTCACGCATCATGTTAATCGTTGAATTCAAACTTGTTAAATGAATACGCTTTAAAGTTGCTTGCGTTAATTGCATCAAAAGATTATGAAGTTCTGTTTGTTTTACACCACGCTGAATAAAAGAATCAATAGATTTACGAAATTCCTGCACGATATTAAGGATTGCAATATTATCATATTGTTTGTCTTCTAATTTATCATTTAACAAGAATTGTTTCTGTTTTATGATTGCTTGTGAAAATGCGGAAAACCAAGTTTCCAACCCACGTTGAGCTGCTTCAAGTGTCTCGGCTTCAAAAATAAGATCGATAAAATCACCATGACGCGATAAACGGATATTTTCATGATTTTTTTTCTTATAAGAAGCACTTAAAGAAAAATTCGAATCATTGAAGAACATAGGCTGTGAAAACAAAAAAGCGATAACATTGTCTTGCTTTTTAATTGGTAATGGCTTTCCTACAGAATCAGATAATGAAAATGTTAAAGTTGCTTGGTAACCACGGGGCTGGACAAAATAATACAACCAAATCAAAGATACACATAGAATTTGTAATAGCAAAACAATCAAAATGCTTCGCCATACGGTACGTACGAATAGTCTTTTATTACATGTAAGACTCATCTTTATTTTAACCAGCAAAATACTTCTTCATATTGTTTTATTAAGAGAAAGTAGTAACTATCCTCTTAACTTGCTGTCATATTATTTTGAGATAATAAAAATATAAAATTTAAGCACAAATGTTCAAAAATATTTTTAAAGAACTTAATTCATATTTTTTTGAGGCTCTCTAGTTGTTTTTTTGCTTCAGAAGTAACAACCGCTCTAATGGTAATAGACCCATCATCATGCCCTTCTTGCACTATTTCCGCAGAGTTTTCATAAAACCAATCAATAAGCGACATTTCATGAGGTTGTAAAAGATATTCAATGCTTTGCACCTCTCCAAAAATTAGCTTTTCAATGGCTCTTAATAATTGATCGAGTCCATCCCCTTTAAGTGCTGATACCATGAGAGCAGGATTTAATCGCGTCTTTGCGCTTGTTTGTAAAACATTCAATGCTTGCTCATCTAACATATCAATCTTATTCCAAACTTCTATGATGTGCTCCATATCATCAATATCGATATCAAGACTTGAAAGCACTTCTAAAACATCTTGGGCATGTGCTCGATGATCAAGATCTGACATATCTCTTACATGAAGAATGAGATCCGCTTCAACCACTTCTTCAAGGGTTGCTCTAAAAGCTGCAATCAAATTCGTTGGCAAGTTAGAAATAAACCCTACAGTATCAGACAAAAGAACAGTTTTTCCATGGGGAAGAACAACTTTGCGCAAAGTCGGATCAAGCGTTGCAAATAACATATTCTTTGCTAAAACATCTGCACCGCTTAAACGGTTAAAGAGAGTTGACTTTCCTGTATTCGTATATCCTACCAGTGCCACAACAGGATAAGATGTTTTTTTCCTTTTTGCTCTATGAAGTGCACGCGTTTTAATAACCGTTTGCAATTCGCGGCGAATACGAATAATTTTTTCTTGTAAAAGACGCCTATCTGCTTCAATTTGCGTCTCACCAGGTCCACCTAGGAAGCCACGCCCCCCCCGTTGCCTTTCCAAGTGCGTCCAACTCCGCACAAGCCTCCCTTTTTGATAGGACAAACGCGCTAACTCTACTTGCAAAACTCCTTCTTTTGTTCGTGCACGGTCCCCAAAAATTTCAAGAATCAAAGCCGTTCTATCGATAACTTTGCAATTCCACAATTTTTCTAAATTACGCTGCTGTACTGGCGTTAAAAAGTGATCTACAATCACAAGCTCAATAGAATATTCATCTATATAACAGGTTAACGCATCTACTTTACCTTTTCCAAAGAGAGTCGCAGAGCGAGGCGTTGCAATATTTATCGTTTCATAATTAACAACTTCTAACCTTATAGCACGTGCTAACCCCAATGATTCTTTAACACGAGAAGATATAGAACACTCTCTCAAAGAGCTTTCACTTCTATTTTCTTGAAAAATCGGTATCAAAACAAGTGCGCGCACCTGTCCTGTATTCTGCGAAAATACCCCTCCTAATCTCTCATTTTCATTTATCATAGCAATCTAAGTACTTTTAAATGGGATAAGAGGTCTATCTTAAAATGATATGTTTACTCAGGACTTTCACCCTCAAACATCTGTACAGGCTGTCCAGGCATAATCGTAGAAATAGCATGCTTATAAACTAATTGCGCGTGTCCATCTCGGCGCAAAAGAACACAAAAATTATCAAATGAAGTTACAATACCCGTGAGTTTAACGCCATTGACAAGAAAAATTGTAAGGGAAATTTTTTGCTTACGCACCGTATTTAAAAACACATCTTGCAGGTGTTGTGATCGCTCTGCCATTATTCTTACACCTTTATCTAGATTGCATAAAATATTCGTGCATGCATATCGACTGAAAAATATCCAATTGTCAACGTAGAAGCTTAAAAATTCAGCAACAAACAACTGAAATTAGAGAAAAAACGGCTCTTTAAGACAATAATAAAGTACAACTTACGAAAAGCTATATTAAATTAAAAATTTTTCCACGTTTACTTTTTTATGAGCTTACAATTCAAAGGCATACTTTTATACATCCTAAGCTATTACAGACTATATGTGATGATGAATCTGCTTCGTTTAGAATCAATAAAAGTAAGCGGACAACAACATTTATTAACGATTATCGATATTAAAGAGAGGCATTTGCACCTTACTGTATATATAACCGCTATTAAAGTCCTTATTTCAAAGACTGCCGGCTTATAAAGCTTTCTATAAACACAAGTTGTAAACAGTATTTTTGTTTTAGTTAGATTTAAATAATAAATTGTTTTCACTATATTTTATAACATTTTTAAACAGGGTATAAGAAACCGCGTTAACTTTATCTTGATAAGTTTTTAAAATTTTTCCCTAAGCATATTCCTTTCTAAATAATTAACAGCTAGTATGTAGAAATTATGTGGAAGAGGACGTATCCCTTTTCCGGCTGTAAGAGTACGAGGCGAGTATGGCACGCAGAACAAAATTGCAAACATTTGAAGTTGAAGTTGAAGAAGCCCTCACAAAAGCTATGAACTTTGATTTCGATGACACAGGATTTGAAACAATATCATCCAATAATTCTGAAAATGTTGTTAATGTCGATGATCTGATTCAAAAAATTGCAATGGCAGAAGAAGAATTTTTTGCTGAAAACGGTACGTCAACTTTTGTTTCTAATATTCATGATGAAGCTGTTATTGATAAATCCGTTGTTGAACAGCTTTTTGCTCCAAAACCTTCACCTGATATTTCAGGTGGAACTGTTCATAATACATTATTGCCTACAAAACTTCTTCCCGCAAATGATGATATAACAACCCCTGTAAATTTTGGACCATTCAAGCAGCGTTCTTCCTCTCGAGTCTACTGGTATACAACAGCGCTTAGTGCTTTATGGGCAACGGGAGGAGCTTTTATTGCGCATAAGCTCGCACCTACCGGACTCAGCTCCTTATCCAATATCAGCACTTTTGTTACATCCCCAACAGGACTTGCTGTAGCAGCCGGAACAGCAATTCCTATCCTTATATCTTGGGGCGTTGCTCAATTAACAAAACGTTCAAACGACTTGCATAATATTGCGCTTCTTATGACCAATGCTGCACAGCGCCTTAGTGAACCACAACATCTATCTGAAAAACAAGCTATTGCTATAGGGCAAACCATTCGTGAAGAAGTAGCAGCAATGAACGAAGGTATTGAACGTACCCTCGGACGTGCTGTTGAACTTGAAGCAATCATACAAGGTGAAGTTCATAATCTAGAACAAGCCTATGCTGAAAATGAATCACGCATTCACACATTAATCAAAGAATTGAGTAATGAACGCATAGCCATTTTGAATCATGCAGATCGCGTACAATCAACAATTAAAGGAACCCAAGAACAACTGAGTGATGAATTTGGTTTGGTTACCTCTAACATTGTAACCAATGTTGAAAAGCTTGCACAAACCCTTTCTCAAACTTTACAAAAACAAGGCGAAGACCTCGTTGAAAAACTTTCCTATGCTGGTGATGGCGTAACAAATCAGCTTGTTGAAAAATTTAACAAAACAACAACACAAATTCAGCAGAAAAACACGGAATTTTTTCATGAATTAGGAAAAAACTTCGATGGCTTTGCAAAACGATTTGATCATAATGAAAAACAAATAGAAAAAACTTTTAATGAAACAGCTGAAAAAGCAGAAGTACATGTTGCTAAAATTGCAACACATATACAAGCAGTAACAGATCAAACTTTGCACGCTGTCGATGAAAAGTTTAAAGCCTTGGATAAAGCTCTTATTGATCGTAATAATCAATCTCTACAGAATTTTGATGAGAAGATCTTAAAGCTCGACGACCAAGCACATAAACTCTCTTCTAAATTTGATAACGTAACCTCGCAAGCAATTGGAGCCTTTGAACAACGTTTAGCAACGGTTGATCTTTCTCTTAAAGAACATAGTGATTCCATCATTGATTCCTTTATAGAACGCAGTCAGGCTTTAGAGGATAATGCTGAAAAACTTGGTAACTTCTTGGAAGCTCATGTCTTGAAAATAAATGAGAACCTCCAAGAAAAAACAGCAGACATTACCCATGCATTTACAAATGGACGTGAAGCTATTCTTTCTGCAATTGATAAAAGTAAAGAAAGTCTGAGAGAAGAAATTCAATATGTCGACAATGCCATTGTTGATATCATACAAGAACGTTCACAAGATTTTAAAGTACAACTTTCTGATCAACGAGCTCTTATGGCAGACATGCTCGATAACGAGAAGAATAAAATTGCGGATACATTAAGAAATCAAATTGATGTTTTATCCCAAAATACTTCTCATATTGAAAAAGTTTTGGCTGACAATGTTCAAGTCGTTGATAAACAAGCTGAAAATCATATTACAAACATCATTCAATGCACTGAAAAGTTACAAGATGTCATTGTACAAAGTTGTAATACAACCCAAGATGCTTTAGAAGCACAAGCGAGAAATATTGATATCCGTGCCGATGCTCTGCGCGACTCTTTAGCGATTAATAGTTTTTCTCTCAATGAAGTTCTTGCCGATCAAGCACGCACACTTGAACAACGCATGGAAACAATCCATAATCTCATTGCAAAAAGTGATATACGTGTCGATGTTGCATTGAAACAACAAATAGATTTAGTTGAGAGTGCAATTGTCGCCAATAATAAAAACATTACTGAAACGGTTCAAGATCATATCAAAAACCTTGAAAGCCATGCCGAAATTTTAAAGAATACGCTCTCTCAATCGAGTGGTGTTTTCTTTGAAACCCTTGAAACACGTATGGAATCATTCGATACAGATCTAGAAGATCGTGCACACAAAATTTTTGAACGGACAACAACGCTAGAGGAAACATTATCTGAAAAATTTAGCCAAATCTGTGAAGCCATTGATATGCAAACATCTGTTATTGAGGAACGTTCTGACACATTAAAAACGTCTCTCATGATTAATAATGAGCAAAGTCAGATAATTCAACAAGCGCTGGAAAGCAGTGTTGACAATATGCGTGTAACCTTAGAAGACTCTGTTAATACAGTGACAGATAACCTGCATAATAAGATTATAAAAGCTTCTGATATTCTTTCTTCTACGAGTGAACAAATTCTTTCATCTGTTACAAATGTTACTGCACAAGCAGAAAATATTCTCTCAGAATCAGGCAATCGCATTGTATCAAATGTCAAAAAAACTGTTTATGATACCAGTGAAAAAGTTCTGTCAGTTCTGTCTGAACAAACAGCGCATACTGTCGAAGCTTTCGCAACAGCCAGTCATAATGCACAAGCATTATTGAATGAAACTATTCACACATCAACAACAGCAATAGAACAAGTTCTTAATGAACGCTGTGATGTTCTTCATCACTCTATGCAAAATCTTAAAAATAATTTAGGATATCAACTCTCTGATGTAACGAGCCGTCTGGAAGATGCTGGAAATCAAACAACAACACAAATTTCAGAACATGTTGGAAAAATAACAGAGCTTACAAATCACTTAAATCAAGCAGCGCAAAATACGACAGAATCAATTGATTCTTTAACACAGCATATCGGTGAACAACTCTCTCTTTCCACACAAAATGCTGAACAAAGAATTTATGCACATAATGAATCTTTAGTGAATAGCTTAACCAAAGCTAACTCTGAAACACTTCAAACAATAACGATTATGAAGGAAGAGCTTGTTAATAATGTCTCATCCATCTTAACACAGTTGAATCAATCAATTTACAATTTTCAGGAAAATAGTAATGTTTTATTATCGGCTGTTCAAAATATTGATGGGCAGTTTAATGAGAGTACGAATAATTTTTTCCGCAACACGGACCAAGTAGCAGAGCGTTTGTCAGCCTCAAATCAAGCGCTCAATACTAATGTTGAAATTCTGCAAGGACTTTCAAAGAGTACCTTTGAACAAATTAATCATATAACGAGTAGTTTTGGTGAACATGCAAAGACACTTTCCCAAACTATTCATGTTCTTGAACAGTCTGAAAATTCACTTAGTGCAACACTTGAAGAAAAACATAATACGCTTTCTGTATTAAGCGATGCTCTTGTTTCAAAGTCTCATGAAATTAATCAAATGATTGGGCATTATGAAAAAATCTTCAACTTAGCACTTGAACGCTCTGATAAGAATGCGCGTAACTCCACAAATTCATTCCAACAATCACTTAATAAGCTTGTTAGTGAAGCATCAACGCGTTTTTCAGAAGCAGCAGAAGATATACGTCGCTCCGCTGATGAAGTTCGTTTAGAGCTTTCAAAGATTAATAATGATATCAATGAAAATGTAAAAAAACTTCCAGAAAAAACAAAAGAAACAACGCAAACAATTCGCACAGCTTTGAATGAACAGATTACAGCGTTACAAGATTTAGTCAGTGTTATACAAAATGATCAAAAGAGCGCACAAAAACAGCTAATATCAGCATTTCCTACATCATCAATGTTTAATCAAAAAAGTGACAGTTCCACTGAGTCTGTTAAAAAGATTGTGCCACCTAAGCCTATTTTGCAACAAGATCAAAGCAAAAAAAGACCAAATAAATGGGTATCAAATCTCTTAGAAAGAGCTTCACGTGAAGAAACATTTTATGATGCTCCCCCTAGTGATGATGTTTTAACATCAGTGCAAACAAAACCATCTCCTGCAAACTGCTCTCTTAATTCATTAGCTTCTGGTATAGTGCAAGCTATTAATCACAATGCCATTGTTGAGCTATGGGATCATTATCAACGTGGACAAAAAAACATCGTAACAGAACGCCTTTATACCTTAAATGGACAAAAAATATTTGAAATGATTAAGAAAAAATATATGAGCGATTTTGGGTTTAAACGTTCAGTGAATCAATATGTTACGGATTTCGAAAAGCTCTTACGTGATATATCGCGCAGTTCTGGCTCTTCCAACTCAGTTCGCAAGTACTTGATATCAGATACCGGAAAAGTTTATACTATGCTTGCTCATGCAAGTGGTCGAATCCAATAACAAATAAGAAAGTGGAAAAAGATATTTTTCCACTTTCTCTCTCCAGTTGTTTTAATGGCTCATCATAGAATGCTTTTTTTTCAACTGTAGCTTTGTACTTCAAAGGTTGGGATAATTGGCATGCGGTTTTCTTTGACATCCTAAGCAATAACCCTAAAGAAGCGTAATGGCTTATCAAACAACGTATCATTCTAAGAATGATAAAGCATGTCTTCTATTTCCTTATCTTTTTCTTAACTCCTTTATTTTTCATAGTTTCATAAAGGTACAAAATCGGTAATAATTATTTTTATTAATTGTGAAAAAAATTCATGCTTTTGTATTAAAATAGCTCATAGAAACACTTCTATTTATTTTTTTTAATGTTTTTTATCCACATATTACTCTCGTTGAATTATCTAAGTAAATATTTTTTATTATATTAGGTGAATTTGAGCTAAAAGAATCTTATTGTATTCAAATTTCTCATTCAACATACGAGATGATTCATTATAAATTATAAAGTTCGCATTATTAAGAGTTCAATTGAATAATAAATAAAACAACTCCCATTTTTAAAGTTCCAATTTCCTTTTAAATAGCTGCAAAAATAATTTATAAATTGCAAATTGTTATTTAAAATTTCTTCTACCTCCCTATAGAAATTTAAATAAAGAAGATGAAGTTAATAGAAAGCACTCTTCTTTTCTTTCCTTAAGTTGTAAGCATTGCAAAAAAAATAATGGCTTGGTAATGTAATTATTAGTAATATTTTATTCGTTTGTAGACTAATCAATTTTTACGGGTTTTATTAAGGAAAGAAAAAACTAATCGTGCTGCTATCAATGAAATTATTCATGCACACAAACAAAAAGAATTATCAAACTGGTTTTACGATCCAGAAGAGTTTTCTCATACTCATACATTTTGATATTCAGAGAAATGAGGATTTATTAGTGGACAAAACCTTATCGTAGATGGAACATCTCATATACACATACGCTAACTTGGATATCATAAAAATGTCTAGAGAACAAAATAGTGATTTCAGTTCACCAAAAGCTGAACTTGACAGTGCCGCACTTTTTTATCACCAACACCCAAAACCTGGAAAATTGGAAATACAAGCAACAAAACCTCTTGATAATCAACGTGATTTAGCTCTTGCTTATTCTCCAGGCGTTGCAGCACCATGTCTTGCGATTCATGAAGATCCCAATCTTGCTGCTCAATATACCTCCCGTGCTAATTTAGTCGCTGTTATATCCAATGGAACTGCTGTTCTTGGTTTAGGGAACATTGGTCCACTCGCTTCCAAGCCAGTTATGGAAGGCAAGGCCGTTTTATTTAAAAAATTTGCGAATATTGATGTTTTTGATATTGAAATTGATGCATCCGATATAGAACAAATGGTACAAACAATATCGACCTTAGAACCTACATTTGGTGGTATTAATCTTGAAGACATTAAGGCTCCTGAATGTTTTGACATCGAAGAAAAACTTCGTGCTAAAATGAAAATTCCAGTTTTTCATGATGACCAACATGGAACTGCCATTATCGTTTCTGCGGCTGTATTAAATGCCTTAAATCTTTCAGGAAAAAAAATTGAAAATGCAAAAATAGTTACCTCAGGTGCAGGTGCTGCTGCCCTCGCTTGCCTTAATCTTTTGGTTCGTCTTGGGGCAAAAGTTGAAAATATTTGGCTTAGTGACTTAGAGGGAGTTGTTTATGAAGGTCGCAAGACCCTTATGGATCGTTGGAAAATCAATTACGCACAAAAAACGGACGCACGAACTTTATCTGATATTATTGATGATGCGGATATTTTTCTAGGCCTATCTGCGGGTGGTGTTTTAAAGCCTGAATATCTTAAAAGAATGGCTCAAAATCCACTCATTTTAGCACTGGCTAATCCAGTACCAGAAATTATGCCTGAAGAAGCACGCTCTATACGACCAGATGCAATGATCTGCACAGGACGCTCTGATTATCCCAATCAAGTTAATAATGTCCTTTGTTTTCCCTATATCTTCCGTGGTGCATTAGACGTAGGTGCTAGTGCAATTAATGAAGAAATGAAAATGGCCGCTGTTCATGCGATTGCTGCCCTTGCACGTGAAGAAACTTCAGATGTTGTAGCACGTGCATACTCGAAAGAACCACCCAATTTTGGACCAGACTATCTGATCCCCTCTCCTTTTGATCCGCGTTTAATACTGCGTATTGCTCCCGCTGTTGCTAAAGCAGCAATGACAACTGGTGTCGCCATTCGTCCCATTGAAGATATGGAGGCCTACTATGATATCCTCAATCGATTTGTCTTTCTTTCTGGTTTAACAATGAAACCTGTTTTTGCTGCAGCAAAAACAGCAAAACGTAAACGCGTCATCTATGCCAATGGTGAAGATGAACGCGTCCTTCGTGCAGCACAAGTTGTCATTGAAGAACAAACAGCAACGCCCCTCCTTATCGGCCGTCCACATGTCGTAGAAGCAAGATTAAAACGCTTTGGTTTAAGAATTCGTCCTGGTATAGATTTTGAATTAACAAACCCTGAAGATGATCCACGTTTTCGTGATTATGTTAATTTATTTTTTCATTATACAGGGAGGCGTGGTGTTACGCCTGAAATGGCAAAAACAGTAGTGAGAACATCAACAACGGCTATTGCTGCCCTTGCCGTTATGCGTGAAGAAGCAGATGCAATGATTTGCGGCTTAGAAGGACGCTTTGAACGTCAACTTGAATTGATTGAACAAATTATCGGTCTTGATCCTCATGTTCACCGTTTTTCTGCTATGAGTTTGCTTATCTCTCAACAACGTACTCTTTTCCTCACAGATACTTACGTCAATGAAAATCCTTCTGCAGAAGAAATCGCTGAAATGACTGTGTTGGCAGCTCAAGAAGTTGAAGCATTTGGAATAACACCAAAAGCAGCCTTATTATCACACTCAAACTTTGGTTCTAAAAACACAGAAAGTGCGCGTAAAATGCGACGTGCAACAGAAATTCTTGCCAAATTACACCCTGATTTAGAAGCAGATGGTGAAATGCATGCTGATGCTGCCCTTTCCAAAGTTTTTCGTGATCGTGTTTTTCCTAATTCTCGTCTTAAAAGTGAAGCTAATTTGCTTGTCTTTCCAACACTTGATTCAGCCAATATCACGCTCAACACTGTTAAAAGCCTCACAAATGCACTCCATGTTGGTCCTATTCTAATCGGGGCAGCACGTCCCGCCCATATCTTAACGCCTTCAGTAACTTCCCGGGGAGTTGTTAATATAACAGCCCTTGCTGTCCTTGCTGCCAATAGAAAAAATAGTCTTGTAAAATAAATGCGCAATAAAATTTCAAAGTTTTTTAAATATTGAGATATAGTATTTCATGTACTGTAAACCTCTTTTCTCTATAGATAAAGACAGCTATATTCTGGATTAAGTCTTTTTTTTAAAGAGAAAAAAGGCTAGAAGAACAATATTAAATGTATTTTGAATTTACTAACTCTATAATAAGGAATCCGTACATTGCCTTCCACGTTTGATAAAGTTGCTGATATCATTGCAGAAATCAGTGAAATTGATCGCAATACAATTACACCTGAGAGTCATACAATTGACGATTTAGGAATCGACAGTCTTGATTTTCTTGATATTGTTTTCGCTATTGATAAAGCTTTCGGAATAAAAGTCCCTCTAGAACAATGGACACAAGAAGTCAACGAAGGTACCGTTGCAACAGAAGAATACTTTGTTCTTAAAAACCTTTGTGCAAAAATTGATGATCTCGTTGCCTTAAAACAGGCGGAGTAGTTTTTTCGCCATGCTTGATCAATCTGTATTCATTACTGGTATAGGTCTCATAAGCTCTCTGGGGGCAGGAACTGATCAACATTGGAATCTCTTAAATGATCCAATCCGTACACCAAACCTAGATTATACAACTTTTTCACCTTACACGGTTCATAAATTGCCCGAAATTGATTGGAGTTTACAAATTCCTAAAAAAAGTGATCAACGGCAAATGGGAACATGGCAGCGTCTTGGTACCTATGCGGCTGGTCTTGCTCTTGATGATGCCGGCATAAAAAATAATGAACAACTCACTTCAACAATGGATATGATCGTAGCGGCAAGTGGGGGAGAACGTGATATTACTGTTGATACACAGATTCTTTCTAAAGCGCGCGCAGTTGCCGATCATGCTTCTATGTTAAATGTTGCTCTTTCAACTGAACTTCGTCCAACATTATTTTTGGCACAACTTTCAAACCTTTTGGCAGGAAACATTTCAATTGTTCATAAAGTCACTGGATCATCTCGTACATTTATGGGAGAAGAAGGCAGTGGTCTTTCTGCACTTCAAATTGCTGTAGCTCGTATTAAATCAGGTCAAAGTACCCATGCTCTTGTAGGAAGTTCCTATAATGCACAAAGTTATGATATGTTGTTGGCGCATGAGCTTGGTGGTCTTTTAACCCATAATGGATGGAGCCCAGTGTGGGATCGTGGAATCTATCCAGGCGGCGGTGTCATAGCAGGTTCTGGTGGGATCTTCCTAGTTATTGAAAGTGGAGAACATGCCAAAAAACGCAACGCACGTGCTTATGCTGAAATTAGCCAAATTATTACAGACCAAACAGATAGAACCAAAATTCCACTTAGAGATTCAATTGCAACAATGTTAAAAACTGCGGGCGCTAAATCTGCCTTAGCCATTTCAGCAGCCTCAGGAGCTCACGAAGCAACAAAAGCAGAACAAAATGCTCTTGATAATGCTGATCTATTTTACCGTGGCATTACAACATTATTTGGTTATATGCGGGAAGCACAATTTCCTCTAGCTCTAGCTCTTGCAGCACTTTCAATTGAAAAAAAACGCGGTTTTCCAGTGTTAAGTCCTCATGAAAAACCTTTTTCTAAAGAAGTACGTGAAATATTTGTTACAACGATTGGTATAAAAAGAGCTGAAGGTATTGTGCGTCTTACTGCTGTTTGAAGGGGAATTTCTATAGTGAAATATCATGATCATTTTGGGCGTCCACTTGTAGCAATAACTGGTGCAGGCATTGTCACATCACTGGGACAAGGGAAACATGAAAATTGGCAAAAATTAACTAGCGGTGTAAGTGGTATCCACAAAATAACACGTTTTCCCGTTGAGGGATTAAATACATATATTGCTGGAACAATTGATTTTCTTAAAGAAAGTACACTTGGTGCTTCAGCTCTCTCTGAGAAGCTTGCACATCTTTCTGCTGAAGAAGCTTTAGAACAAGCTACTATTGATAAAAAAAATTTTAATGGACCACTCTTTCTAGCTGCTCCTCCTGTTGAACTTGAATGGAAAGCACGTTTTAGTCTTGATCAAGAGGAAGAATTCAATAATGAGCCTTCTTATGCACATCTTCTTAAAGTCTGTAAGGATAAACTCCATGAGACGCTTTTTGAATCCACACAATTTGGTGCAATTGCAGAAAAACTTCAAAAAACATTTGGCACAAAAGGACTTCCTGTTACACTTTCCACTGCCTGTGCATCTGGTGCAACAGCAATTCAATTAGGTGTTGAGTCTATTAGACGGAGAGAGACAAATAGAGCTCTCATAATTGCGACAGATGGATCAGTTTCAGCAGAATCTCTTATTCGTTTTTCGCTACTATCTGCTCTTTCAACTCAGAATGAGCCTCCAGAAAAAGCAGCAAAACCCTTTAGCCGTGATCGAGATGGTTTTGTTATGGCAGAAGGCTCAGGCGCTCTTGTTCTTGAATCTCTTCAAAGCGCATTAAACCGTAATGCTACAGTTTTAGGAATTTTAGCTGGCTGTGGAGAAACCGCCGATGACTTTCACCGTACACGTTCAAAACCCGATGCATCACCAGCAATTGAATCCGTTCGCAAAGCTTTAGACGATGCAAAAATAACCATCAATGAAATTGACTATATTAATGCCCACGGAACTTCAACACCTGAAAATGAGAAAATGGAATATCTTGCATTATCAACAGTATTCGGTGATCTTTTAGAGCATATTCCTGTCTCTTCTAATAAATCAATGATTGGGCATACATTAACTGCTGCTGGTGCAATAGAAGCGGTTTTTTCGCTTTTAACCATTCAATCGGGAATACTTCCACCGACAATAAATTATGATAATCCTGACCCTACTATCCCTTTAGATGTTGTTCCTCATCATAGCCGTAAGTCCTGTGTCAATGCGGTTTTGTCAAACTCATTTGGATTTGGTGGTCAAAATATGAGTCTTGTTATCACTGCATATAAAGGATAATCCTTTAATAATAAAATTTTATAACGCTAACCAATAATATATTTAAGGGGGATGATAATGCGTGCACTGAAACTCTTCGATGATCGTCGGCTTGAAATCACCAATATTTCCCCGCCATCTTCACCTAGTATAGGTGAAGTAACTGTGCGGATAAAAGCCGTTGCTCTTAATCATATTGATGTATGGGGATGGCGTGGCATGGCTTTTGCGAAAAGAAAAATGCCACTCATCATTGGTGCAGAAGCCTCTGGTGAGGTTATACAAATAGGAGATGGCGTTGAACATCTCCAACTTGGACAGATTGTCTCAATTTATGGTGCACAAACCTGCGGAGTATGCCAAGCTTGTCATGAAGGACGGGATAATCTTTGCAGTAATGTAAAGGGAGTCTATGGTTTTCACCTTGATGGATTTGCGTGTGAGCTTGTCAATTTGCCAGCACGTTTATTAGTTCCATCACCTCCCCAATGTGATGAATTGCAAGCAGCAGTTGCTCCAATTACTTTTGGTACCGTAGAACATATGCTTTTCGATAACGCAAAACTACAAGCAGGAGAAACAATCCTGGTACAGGCTGGTGGCTCAGGTATTGGTTCTGCAGCCATTCAACTTGCAAAACACATGGGCTGTACAGTTATCACAACTGTAGGTTCAGATGAAAAAATTGCAAAAGCGCACTCTCTTGGGGCAGATCATGTGATTAATTATCGTAAAGATCGTTTTGAAGGTGTAGTGCGTAAATTAACCCAAAAAAAAGGTGTTGATGTTGTTTTTGAGCATGTTGGTGTCGATACATGGAACGGTTCTCTGTTATGTATGAAAAAAGGAGCACGCTTAGTGACTTGCGGTTCTACCTCTGGTGTTTCAGCACCAATAAATCTCATGCAATTATTCCAGCAACAGCTCAAGATATTCGGTTCATTTGGCTGCCGTATGGAAAATATGAAAAATGCCATGCAAAAAATGGCACAAAAAGCCGTACACCCTGTCATTGATACAATCGTTGGGCTGGATGAAATTGATACAGCTTTAAAACGAATGGAGAGTCGTGATGTTTTTGGTAAAATTATCCTTAAAATCGATTAAATCATGATGAAGCTTTCTCTTAAAAATCTCATATATCGTATTAAAATTATAGCTAAAAAAATATCCTACTTGTTATGGGCATATCTACTCTTTGGTTCTTTATTTATTCTAAAATGTTTTCCAGCCAAAATGGGAATTTCTTTTTTTGCTTGGTTAGCAAAAAAAATTGGTCCCCTTGTACATCGTCATCAAATCACACTTGCAAACCTTAGGAGTGCATATCCAGAAAAAACAGAGCAAGAACTCCGTGCGATTGCAATAGAAATGTGGGAAAATATAGGACGTTTCCTAGCTGAATATATTTTTCTTGATAAAATTTTTGATTTTGATCCTCATGCAGACGAGCCAGGTTTCATTGAGGTTAAAGGCATTGAAATATTTGAGCGATTAAAAAATGAAAAAAAACCACATATTTTTTTCACCGCACATACTGGCAATTTTGAACTTCTGCCTATTTGTGCACAAAGTTTTGATCTTAATGTTACGGTATTATTTAGACCACCCAATAATCCCTATGTTGCCAAACGAATCCTTAAAGCACGACAAACTTCTATGGGACATCTTGTTCCCTCCAAGGCCGGTGCAGCATGGGCATTAGCAGCCAAATTAGAAGAAGGTGAAAATGTTGGTATGCTCGTTGATCAAAAATTTCGCCGCGGTATCATGGGAACATTTTTTAACAGACCTCTTAAAACAAACCCCTTAATTATAAAACTTGCTCGACAATATGACTGTGATATTTATCCAGCACGTTGTATTCGTTTGCCTAGTGGACGTCATCGTTTAGAGTTATATGAACATGTAGAACTTCCACGTGATGAAAAAAATGATATCGATATAGCTGCTTCTACGCAAAAATTAAATGATATTGTTGAATCTTGGGTCCGTGAATATCCTGGACAATGGATGTGGTTACATAGACGTTGGGACATCTAACATAAGCTCTATTGCTTACAAAGGAAGTGCAAAATGTTAGCCTCAAAAGATATCAGAGATCTCACTACAATTATCACTGCATTACGAAACTCTGATAATGGTTGTATCTGGCATAAAAAACAAACTTTTGAATCCCTCATACCCTATATGCTCGAAGAAGTTTACGAAGTCATCGATGCCATTGAACGAAAAAATCGAAAGGATCTCTGTGAAGAACTTGGGGATCTTCTTTTACAAGTTGTCTATCATGCTACCATAGCACAAGAAGAAGGCAGCTTTACTTTTGAAGATGTTGTTTATGCAATCACGGAAAAAATGATTCGACGCCATCCTCATGTTTTTGGAAATGCCGAGCAAAAAAAACGAGGATTTATAAAAGAGGAGTGGGAATATATAAAAAAAAGAGAACAGGTTGAACAAAAAAGAATGTGCGAAGAAAAAAACAACAATTCCTCCACAAGCATACTCGCAACAGTAAAACAAATCCAGCCAGCAAACCAAGAGGCACTTGCTTTACAAGAAGCAGCAGCTAAAGTAGGTTTTGATTGGCAAAAAAGTGATAAAGTTTTTGAAAAAATAGAAGAAGAACTGGAAGAGCTCAAAGAAGCCATCAAAAGTAAACAAAACTCAGAAATAGAAGCAGAGTTTGGAGATCTCTACTTTATACTTCTTAATCTCGCGCGCCACTTAGCGATTGATTCACAAAAAGCATTAAAAAAAACGAATATAAAATTTCGAAATCGTTTCGCCTATATTGAAGAAAAGCTATCCACTCAATCTAAAACACTCACTGACGCATCCTTGAATGAAATGGAAGCACTTTGGAAGCAAGCTAAAAATGAACGATAAAAAATAGTAGATTTCTTCTACCTAAAAGAACAAGCCCCTCTAAAATTACTAAATTATAATTTAGCTCAGCTCAATTTGTTTTATATTGATCCTGCGTAGCAGGACGAAGTTCCACCGATTCGCCACACCCGCATGCTGAAACTTGATTAGGATTTTTAAAGACAAAACCAGACCGCAACGTTGTCACTTCATAATCCATCTGCGTTCCTAATAAAAATAATACCGCATCATGTGCTACAAAAACACGGGCACCATTCACTTCAACAACATCCGCAGCTATCCCCTTTTCTTTGACAAGAGTAATTGTATACTCCATCCCTGCACAACCACCTTTTTTGATACCAACAAGAATACCCTGTGCATCTTTTGCATCCATAATCGCTTTAACACGATCCACTGCTGCTTGCGTCAAATTTATTACCGAAAAACGGCTCATAGTTTACTCTTTTCTTAGTTCAATAGACACTTTGAAAGTTTTTCCTCTATAATATTTTATCTGATCTTTTAGAAAAAAAACGAAACATAAATTAAAGCATTCTGACCTTGTTTATTTGGATAAAAATACATACCCGTAAAATGAGATTTGTAATTATACAATCCAGAACTTACAATTTTTTATCCACATAAAATGCAAAATACCTCATCTATAAAACTCTAAAAAAACGAAACTTTTCAAAACCATACATTCACTCCTCTTCTTTTGAAAATCCTTATCTTTTTAGAAAAGTAACGATTAGGTAAGAAAACAATATACCTTCCGCACTCATTTGCTCCAATTCATACCCCTAAAGTCACCAATCTTACCCCCCTCCTCACAATCTCAAAAGTAATTAAATGCATACATCTATTAACTATAAAGCTAAAAATTTAATGATCACAAAGAATTTTACAAATTCGTTATTTATCTTGAATTAACAACAAAATATTGATGTCCAAAATTTTTACTTTCAAAAGCTCTAAGTGCAAAAGCATTTTAGATTTTATTCTGTTTATTTTTTCTCTTGCCTTTAAAGAAACAGTCATTTAATCGTTTTACACGAACTCGGAGCGTAGCGCAGCTTGGTAGCGCACTTGACTGGGGGTCAAGGGGTCGTGGGTTCAAATCCCGCCGCTCCGACCATTTTTAAAATGCTATAAAATAAGCTTACTTAAAAAGTGAATTATTATGCATTTCAATTGCACACACATGATTTTTTTCTTCAACGTAGAATAATGTGCAATGATATTTTATCATAAATTCGAGATAAGCTGTTTTATTAAAATGCGCTTCGCTCTTAGGAAAACACATACGAAACGCGAGACCTTTTGCCTCGCGTTTTTTATTCTTCAGAAAAATTTATAATTATCCGATCTCATATTTTCTAAATTTTCTTTACACGATAACGTCGCTGTTATCATTTTTTGTAATGGATGGTGACATCTGTACGGTTATCTTTTTGGGTTTTAATTCAGCTGGCATTTCCCTTTTAAGCTGAATATGAAGAAGCCCATCTCCAAGTTCTGCCCCAATAACCTTAACATGATCAGCCAAATGAAAACGCCGTTCAAAAGCACGCGAAGCAATACCTCGATAAAGGAATTCTCGCTCTTCATCATCATTTTTAGACTTTCTGTCTCCCTTAACGATCAGCTGGTTACAATGCGTTTCAATATCAATTTCATCTTGAGAAAAACCAGCAACAGCCATAGAAATTCTATAAGAATCTTCAGTTAAACGCTCGATATTATAAGGGGGATAAGAAGAAACTTCGTCTGGTTGTGTTCTAGAATCAAACCAGTTAAAAAGATGATCAAAACCTACTGTGGAACGATAAAATGGTGAAAAATCTACTTGACGCATAATATTGCCCTCCTCTAGAGCGACTATAATTTATAATTAATTCACAAAGTTCCCACATGGCAAACTTACTTGTGAACCTGCGGCCCCATCATGGCAACCGCACTAATTATCTAGTAATTGTTTTTCTTTATTTCAACTCTTTGGGACCTAAATTGATAAAAACTATCTAAAAAGCAATATACCCCTTTTTTAATCCTCTTTCTTCATTACATAAATGTCAAAGCACTAAACGGCAAATACACTGTAAAGGATTTCAATTGGAAACACCTCTTTATCCCATAGACTGGGGTTCCACTTCTCTTAATATCCATCATGATACTCTTAAAATAGCAATAGATCACGAAATTCGTTTTGCTATAACATATCCTGAGGTGGAAAAATCTAAGGGAACAATTGTTATTCTCAAAAGCTACGCAAATACTTTAGAAAAATATTTTTTATTAATGAATGAAATTTCTAAACGCGGTTTTCATACAGCAATACTTGACTGCTTTGATCAAGAAAAAATATCCTTCAAGATAAGAAAACAAAGTCGACATCATTGTTTTGATATAAATAATGATATTAATGACTTATATAAATTTCTTAAAAATATTGTTTATCCTAATTATCCGCCGCCTTACTCTATGCTCACCTATGGCATAGGTGGATTGATAGCACTTAGCGGATTAGATCTCATTAATCATCAGTTTAATAGATTGCTCTGTGTTTCTCCTCTTTTTGCTCCATTCGGCAATAAAACGAATAGTTTTCAACATAAATTAACACAATTTCTTTCTGATATAGGTCTTGGCTTTATACCAGTGAAAGATGGGAAAAAATTAAACAAGACAAAACAAAAAAATATACAATTGGGACACATACATAAAGTGCCGCTCCCTTCCATTAAGCCCCCAACATCCCAATGGATGGCTTCAGTATTTAATGCGATTGATTCTATGAAGAGAAATGTACTTCATGGAAATTTACGAATCCCAACACTCTTTATTCTTGCCAATCAAAACAATATTGCAAACAACATTGAAGTGCGGCAATTATGCCAACACACACGTCTAACAGAAAGTATTACTATTACAGGCGCTGAACTGGATACAATTATGGTTAACGAAGATTATAAAAAACAATTTTGGGCTGTATTTGATGCCTTTATTCCCGATAATGTATCTGTAAAATAACACTAAACCTTAATTTCCGCTCCACCCCATCAAAAAAGAAAATTTCTACGAGCATTGGATCTACAAACACTTTATAAATATAATAGATTTTTCTTTCCAACCACTCATATGATTCGTTTTCTAGCCTTTACAGGCAAGCCATGACCTAAATATTCACCACGCATTCTAATAAAAAACTAATATACAAAGTATATCATTACATTAAATAATATTATTTTACATCATAAAAAATAACTTAATAAAAAAACTATTTATATAAATAAAAATAATAAATATATCTTAATGTAACATGATACATATTTACAAATAAATCATCAAAATACTATTTTTGATCTTTTATTAAGTGATAATTTAATATTATATCTAGGAAAACAATAGTTTTCATCTATTTAAGAAAAAAATTGAAATAAAGCGCATTTATAATATTTATTACAAATCTCTATAAAAACAAATAACTATAAAATTTCTATTTCTTAGGAGAACTTTTAAAAAACAATAAATTAACATAATATTCTTCTAATTTCTCGATATATGAAAACCCTACAATAACGGTTTTCATAAGTTTTTTAATGGAATTCTGATAATAATCAGTAACTTTAAAAGAAAAGATAGTAATGAATCATCTTAGTAGTTTTAGAGAACCCCTTCTTTTTTCAAAATCACATATATTTCGAATTTAACCAACTCACAACGAATATGCTGTATTTTGAATCAGAATGTAAGAATTAACCATTTTGCCATTCATTTCAATTATGAGCATTTTACCATCTTTTTTATAAATACTCTATATTGTATAATTGATGCGGCAAAACTCTGACAAATGGAGCCATTGGAATATAATCATGAAACGAATCCTGCTCGCAGAAGATGATAACGATATGCGTCGCTTTCTCGTAAAAGCCCTAGAACGTGCAGGCTACGAAGTCGCCGATTTCGATAATGGTATTAGCGCATATGAACGTTTACAAGAAGAGCCATTTTCCCTTCTCCTGACTGATATTGTGATGCCAGAGATGGACGGAATCGAACTTGCACGACGTGCGACTGAGATTGACCCCGATTTACGAGTAATGTTCATTACGGGTTTTGCAGCGGTAGCACTCAATTCAAATAGTGATGCCCCTCCTGATGCAAAGGTTCTCTCTAAGCCATTTCACTTACGTGAACTTGTCAATGAAGTTGAAAAGATCCTTATCGCTGCTTAAAAAGTATTTTTTTAAAGTTATTTGCATCTGTTGAAAGAGAAAATAAAATTAGGCATTGACGTTTGGCATTCTATATGGTGTATGCAACATCAATGAATGGGCGTGTAGCTCAGCGGGAGAGCACTACGTTGACATCGTAGGGGTCACAGGTTCAATCCCTGTCACGCCCACCATTCAACTTTATAGTATAAATAAATTATCGAATTATCGTATTCTTCCAAGGTACGGGATGCGTAAATAAAGATTCGGAAATAAGATTTTGCAACATGCCTCTACAAAGGGCATACTTTACGGAGTGTTTCTAATATTTTTTACGTTCTGATAGCGCCTCTTGGGGGAAAAAGTATCACAAACGTAATAACAGCCTCATTTTTCAACAGATTAGAAGTTTGATTTTAAAATTCTTTCCACAAGCATAGGCTTCCGTTCTAAAAAATATTGTTTATTTCCTGATCTATCCTCTGTTTTTCTTAATTCTTTCATGTCTATTGGTATACACTTGTTGTCTAAACAGTTAGATATAACAACAGTCACTTCGATAGATATAAAACACTTAACCTTAGAGCTGTATTTTGAGTTTACCAATTACAGATTATAATAAAATATTAAAAAGAGTAAAAAACACGGTAAAAGCAAATTTTTTCATTCTAAAAATACATTGATTTATAATCATGTTTTATTGTTTGCCATGTTGAATGAGAAATCCGAATATCGTAATGTTTTCTCATTTCAAACCTATTTATATTGAATCAAACAAAACCGTCTCTCTTACACGTCATAAGAGGAATTAGTATTAAGTAAAAATTGTATAAAAAAGCACAAAAATGCCGATAAATGCCTCAAGTGCTGAGATCTATTGCAACATCGGAGGCTGACAAATAGGCAAAGTGTATGATAATGTCAGCTTATTTCTTCATAAGTGTAAAGATGATGGAGCTCAATGGATTTATCATTGTACCATTCACGAGCGCCAGAGTGAAGTGAGCTTTAAGAGATATCTCTTAAAACAAAGCCTGTAAAATGGCATTCTCCTCACACTGTATTCCTATTGAAATAATGATCACCTTGAACCGTGCGAGTTTAGATCTTCAGAGCTCATCTGTATAACATTTTAATGTGATTGTTATCCAATATTAAAATACTTCTAACATGATGTACAAACTATAAAGAAATAAGAAAAAACATTTGAAAATGTAAATATGAAATCTAAAATTTAACTCTAAGATACAATCTATCTTCATTCATATAAATATACAGTATACATTCTTAAACCTATAAGACTAAGAAAACCTAAACATTGATGAAACCTATAACCCTACCTGAGAAACAGTGACAATCATGTTAAATCAAATTGTCCGCAAGTGTCTCTCATTGAAAAAAACAATATCTTATCTGGACGGCACATATAACATCTTTTTATACGAAAAAACTATAAAGAAGTAATTCGTTATGAATCACAGCTTCCAAGACAAGAAGATATTTTCCACCTCTTGTGCCATCTGTAAATTCTCATCATAAACAGATATCGTTTTTATTCTTCAATGTTTCATAAACTGTTCTAAATCGAATCCATCATGCCTTGTATCTAATCAAAATCGATCTTACCAAAGATCATGCTAAAAAACGTAATAATATTATTCATAAAAAATAAAAAAATCACAATAGATGTTTTTGGGCAATTTCACCAGCATTAGCCGCAATGCTTAAATCTAATCTAAGAAATAAAATATTCATTTTCAGAAAGATGAAAAGAAGCTCATAAAAAAGAGTTTTTGTAATCTGTTTCCTAAAGCATGTGATATAGTAGCAACACGCGGCAAGAATATGCAATGCTAAAGTTTCAGCAATCAAAAGCAATTTTTACTGAAAAAAGAGAAAACAGCATCATTTTATACTAAAACAGTCAACAGAAAACGTTTAGCAACAAAATAAACCAAAAAACATCAAAAAGATTCGGGATTATACAGAAAAATAAGCTAATAGAATAAAAGGAAAACTCTCTAACTTTTTATAGCCTATAAATATCATTTAAACATGGTGATCCCGACAGGATTCGAACCTGTGACCCACGGCTTAGAAGGCCGTTGCTCTATCCAGCTGAGCTACGGGACCCAACTGATTATTTTCTCAATTCAAAATAGCATCTTCAATTCAATGTGTCCAAGAATGCTGCCGATCACTGCGAAAATTATCAGAATAAGAAATAGCACGTCGAATCGATGTATGTTTCTTTTCTACACGGTAAGAGATAGCATTCTTACGTGCAAAAGCAATCGCTTCTTCCTTCCTATTAAATCGAATCCTTACCTGATTATTCATATCAGACGTTGCTGTGTAGCCCATAAGAGGTTCAAGCATTTTTGCTTTCATTGGCTCATACTCTAGAATCCAAAAACCTGTATTCCCCTTACCTGACTGCATAGCTGTCTTAGCAGGACTATAAATACGTGCGATCATGCCTTTTTCCTTCAGATTACACAACGCTTGGATGATAGTTTTCACCACACGTACCCAATTGGGTCATTCTCACACACTCAATCAAATATGGTCGGAGCGATAGGATTCGAACCTACGACCCCCTGATCCCAAATCAGGTGCGCTACCAGGCTGCGCTACGCTCCGCCATTTACATTTACTTGATGCACATTTCCTAAAATTTTCACAACAGAAGTGCAAGAGAAAAACACACTTTTTTTTAATTTTGTTGTATTTCTTTACAAAAAAGCACATTTTTTAATTTTTCCCTCTACTCAATAACAAATTTATTGACAAATAGTAGAAAATAACTTCCGTAAGAAAATCCAATCTATATTAAAAAATAACGAATTTCTCTATAAGGATTTCATAATTTTTATCCTGTTTTAAGCAAGCTCTCATTGTATCAAAACACATTCCACAGATACAATTTTAGAAAAAAATGACTTAAATATTATAGAAAAACTTTCCCAAAGAGAACATAAGCCAAAAAATTCAGCTGTATTAAGCTTTTTTCCCCTCTTTTTCTATCTTCCCAAAGACTCTTTTATTAAAAATTCTAGAATCTTCTACAATCCAAATCCATAAACAACAAACATTTTTTCAAAGCACAAAGGTTTTATTATAAATAAAATACAGCGCTCTTTTTAGAAAAATTTTCAAATACGAAGATGGTAAGAATTCAACATCATACAATAAAATCTCAAAGCTATTTAAAATAAAAACACGATAAGAGTAAAAAATACTATTTTTTACTCTTATATAGATATCCAAAAAGAAAAAATTTAAATGACTTGTCTTCCACATATTGAAACGATAATAGAAGGACAGAATAAGTAAGCCATGATAAGGAGTATTTACGGATTTCTTCTATTTAAAACTTCAGCAATAACAGCACGTGTTATTTTTCTTTTTCTTTGTAATGCCAACTGATCAACAGAATCAATAACACGCTTCAATGAAAATAAAGAACGTTCACAACGGCTTACAAGATAATAAACCGTATCTGGATGTACAATAAGTTGCCTATCGGAAAAAAGCTTAAATGCAACAGCTGTTAACAATGCATCATCAGGCTGATTAATTTCAACGAACATCACCGAATTAAGACGACTTTTTAGATCATTTAACATTAAATTCCAAGCGGAAGGAAGTGTTTGTGCCGTCATCAATAAAGTAGCTTGTCGTGCATCAAGATTTGCTTGCTTAATACTGTTAATTAAATGAAAAAGTTCTGTCTCATTGATTTCACCTGTATCAATATCCTCTATTAAAAATGATCTGCCTAAAGAAGCCATAGTAACAGCCTGATCAAGTTCATTGTGCTGAATCCTGAAAGCATCTGCTTTTTGGAGCCATATATTAGAAAAATGCGTTTTTCCAGATCCTTCTTTACCAACCAAAACTGCAATAGGTAAGCTCCAATTGGGCCAGTGATCAATAAGCTGAAAAGCCATACGATTGCTTTCCGTTACCACTAAATCCTCAAATTGAAAAATCGGATCATAAGGAAAATTTAAAGATAATTGCGTTTCACGCCCATTCATTTTAGCGGCTCCGAATTTCCGCTTCGCGAATACATCTGAGAACTCAGATAAGTATGAAGAGCAAAACGAACTAAAACGCCAACAGCCGCTGCCGCAGGAACAGCAACAAGCATACCAGTAAAACCAAAGAGTGAAGAAAAAGCAAAAAGTGAAAACATCAACCATACAGGATGTAATCCCACTGATGAACCTACAAGCTTGGGTTGAAGAATATAACCTTCAATAAATTGACCAATTAAAAAAAGTGCCATCACAACAATGATTCCCCCCCAATTATTGGGATAAAACTGGACCCATGCAATACCAACAGAAAGGACCAAACCACTCATTGTGCCGATATAAGGAATAAAGCTAATAAGACCAATAAACATACCAATCAAAAGACTAAAATTGAGTCCTGCAATCGTTAAACCAATAGCATAATAGCCTCCCAATATGAGACAAACTGTTCCTTGTCCACGAACAAAGCCTGCAATAGCTCTATCCATTTCATGAAAAATACTACGGACGGTTTCAAGATGATCACGCGGTATTAACGAATCGATTGCTGTTACCATACGTGGCCAATCTAATAACATATAAAATGCCACCACAGGTGCCACAACAAATAGGCTAACGATATTAACGATTGACTTTCCTGACTTTAAAAGTGAATTCAAAAGAGACGTAATAAAATCCGAACCTTCGCCCAAAAATCCTTTAATATTATTCCGTAATTCATTTGGATCACTTCCAAAATAGCGCCTTAACCAATCAAAATCATGCTCAACAAAAAAGGTTTGAATACGATTAATATAAACAGGTAAACCATCACTCATAAATTGCTGTATTTGCCAACTAATAACAGGAATCAAAATAACTAAAGCAGCAACAAAGGTAATAACAATAAATAAGGTAATAAGGACAGTCCCAAACACACGACGAATACCAAATTTTTCAAGTAATTGAACAATGGGATTGAGAAAATAAGCCAACACAATCCCTGCCACAAAAGGAAGCAAAATCGATCCAAAAACAAACATAAAAAGAATGAAAAAAATCAGCGTACCAAGCCAAAAAAAGATTTGTCTTTTCATATTATTCGGCAACGGTAATTGAGTATACGCTGGCACATAAGTCTTATAACGATCACGAGATGTATTCTCACTCACTTTCTTTCTCATAAGTTGCCAAGAAGACTGTTCGTGATTATCTGATATCTTGCTCATAAAATATCCTAAAAAAATCTTCACAAAAAATTATAAACAACTTCAAAATAAGGTACAAGAAAAGTTGCTTATTTTCTTATCAATATCTCTTGCAGAGAGAACTCTATCATGGCATTGCATAATATCAAAACCTGATTTTCCATTAAAGGAAGGCTCCAATGAGCAATCAAGATCTTACAAATAATAAATCCAAGGCTGGGGATAAATCCAAAGCTGGTCTTACCTACGCAAAAGCCGGTGTAAACATCGATATGGGTAATGCTATGGTAGAAAAAATTAAACCCTTTATACGCGCGACAAAACGAGCCGGAGCAGATGCAGAAATTGGCGGGTTTGGTGGCCTTTTTGATTTAAAAGCAGCTGGCTTTACAGATCCTATCCTAGTAGCAGCCAATGATGGTGTGGGAACAAAATTAAAAATTGCCATTGAAGTGGGGCACCATAACACTGTAGGTATTGACCTTGTAGCTATGTGTGTCAATGATTTACTCGTACAAGGAGCTGAACCTCTCTTTTTTCTGGATTATTTTGCAACTGGAAAGCTCGACCCTGAACAAGGTGCTGCGATTGTTTCTGGTATTGCAGAAGGATGTAAACAAGCCGGTGCTGCTCTTATTGGAGGAGAAACTGCAGAAATGCCAGGAATGTATGCAGAGGGAGATTATGATCTAGCCGGTTTTGCTGTAGGAGCATGCGAACGCAGCAAGCTACTCCCTTCAAAAGATTTGATAGAAGGTGATGTTATATTAGGTCTAAGCTCCTCTGGAATTCATTCCAATGGCTTTTCGCTTGTTCGACGAATCATCCAGCAAAATTATCTCAAATGGAATAACCCTGCCCCTTTTTCTCCCGAAAACAGCCTTGGTATAGCACTTCTTACACCAACACGCATTTATGTAAAATCGCTTCTTCCCATCATGCGAAAATATGAAGGGATTAAAGCTCTTGCTCATATTACGGGTGGAGGCTTTCCTGAAAATATTCCACGTGTCCTTCCATCTTCTCTCTGCGCTGAAATTAATCTTTCTACCATCAATGTTCCAGCAGTATTTTCATGGATTGCCAAACAAGGTAAAATAGAAGAAAGAGAAATGTTAAGAACATTCAATTGTGGTATTGGCATGATCATTATCGTAGCACAGCATGCAGCTGAAACAATTACACAAGCTCTTGAAAGAAAAGGAGAAACTGTAACTCCCCTTGGCATTTTAACAAAATGCCAAGATCAAAATAAAGGAATACTTTATAAAGGGGTACTGCATTTATGAAAAAAAAAATTGTCGTTTTTATTTCTGGTAATGGGTCCAATATGGTCGCCCTTGCTCAAGCTAGTCAACAAAAAGAATATCCTGCTGAAATCGTCGCGGTTATTTGCGATAATCCGCGCGCAAACGGTATTGAAAAGGCGCAAAACCATAACTTACCTATTCATATTGTTGATCGTAAAATTTACAAAACAAAAGAAGAGCATGAAGAAAATATTTTTACGATTTTAGATCAATATAAACCGGATTTTCTCTGCTTTGCAGGGTATATGCGTCTTATCTCACCACGTTTTGTAAAACTTTATGAAGGACGAATTTTAAACATTCATCCTTCTCTTTTGCCTTCATTTAAAGGCTTAAACACACATGAAAAAGCTTTACAAGCAGGTGTAAAAATCACGGGTTGCACTGTTCATCTTGTTACAGAAGACATGGATGCAGGAAAAATCCTTGCCCAAGCAGCCGTTCCAGTCTATCCCCATGATACTGCTGAGTGCTTAGCACAAAGAGTTCTTAAAGTAGAGCATAAACTCTACCCCGAAGCTTTAAAAGCATTTATTGAAGGAAAGAGCAAAATGATAGATACGCAACAACAGCTTTTATCTTTTTGAGTGTATCAACAATCTATTAATCAGCATATTTCAATGCTTTACACATAGTTTTTGCTCAGTTTCTACAATTGAAAATCTCTATGAAATGTTGACATAATAGAGTCCATCTCTTCATAAATTTTTGCACAAAATATGTGGTGTTTTTGAATTTTAGTTCATTTTCAAAATTCTTCTTTATTCAGTTCTATGACATTATCATAAACACTATTTATCAAAATACTCTCGTATTTCGCCTAAAAAATCTTAAAATACGCAATTTTCTATTGCATAATTTTTTGCTCATGACGAAAGTGTTTCTTTAACTGTTAGAGCTAACTGTTTGAGTGTAAAAGGTTTAGATAAAAAACCAAAAACAGCATCTTGTGGAAGATTTTTAGCAAAAGCATCTTTTGCATATCCAGAAACGAAAAGAAATTTGATACCAGGATAGTTTTTACGGACTTCCTTCAATAAAGTGGGTCCATCCATTTCTGGCATCACCACATCGGAAACAATAATATCAACATCTCCTTTTTGTTCCTCAAGAATAGAGAGTGCTTCCACCCCACTTGCTGCCTCTAAAACCGTATATCCTCTCATTTGAAGAGCTCTTACCCCCCCCATTCTGACCGCATCTTCATCTTCAACCAATAAAACAGTCGCAGATCCTGTTAAGTCTATATTTTTATCTTTCTCTTCATCTTTTTCAATCTTTTGAGAAATTTCTCCTTTTATATTGGGGATATAACGGGGAAGAAAAATATGAAATGTTGCTCCTTCACCTTCTTTACTTTCACAATAAATATACCCACCGCTCTGCTTGATAATTCCATAAACCATTGATAAACCAAGTCCTGTTCCTTTTCCAACTTCTTTTGTTGTAAAAAATGGCTCAAACATTTTTTCTTGTATAGCAGCAGATATACCAGCCCCTGTATCTGAAATAGTCAATTGCACATACTCGCCAATTGCTAATCCAAGATGATTAAGTTCAGCACTTTGTTGCTTTGTAATATTATTTGTCGCAATCGTAACAATACCTCCATCTAACATGGCATCACGCGCATTAATAACCAAATTCATAATAACACGCTGAAAAGATGCTTGATCAACTTCAACGCTCCACAAATCTCTTCCATGGATAATTTTTAACTGAATATTATTCCCCAAAAGTGGTAAAATAAGATTGCGGATATCTGATAAAAATTCAGTAAAATCAACTTCTTCAGGTCGAAGTGTTTGCTTTCTAGAAAAAGCTAATAATTGCTGGACAAGAGCAGCTGCACGATTAGCATTGTTTTTAATATTGATCAGATCAGCATGAGCAGGATCAGAACTACGATGCGTATTTAAAAGAAGATCACACGACATTAAAATTGCTGTTAAAACATTATTAAAATCATGAGCAATGCCGCCAGCCAATTGTCCTACAGCTTGCATCTTCTGACTTTGCATCATTTTATCTTCAAGAGTTTTTTGTTCGGTTGTTTCAATCACAGAGATAATAAGCAAATCTTGCAATGCATCACCGTGATAGGGCGGTACAGACATAATATGGAGCCGTAAATGGCATTCTTCATTTTTTTCTAAAACAGTTTCTAGAGAAACAAAATAATTTTTATTTGTCGCAATTCTCTGAAAAGAACGCTCTAACTGCACACAATCACGACGAGAAATAACATCATAAAAATTGACAGCTTTGTCCATACATCCCGTAAGTGATGAAAAAGCTTTATTCATATGAACCAATTGCCCTGCATGATCCACCACAGCTATTGCAAAAGGACTAGCATCAAAATATTCTCCTAATATACTGGGTAATTTTAATTGATCATCTTCTTCTTTTTGTATTTGTTGTGGAATGATCACAATACGATAAATGGCCTCCTCTTCTAAGAGAGAAGAAACAGATATAAGACAATGGAATATTTTCTCACAAGTCGTGTGTGAATTTAAACATAACGAAAACCTATAAGGTAAAGAGTAACCTGAACTTTGATATCTGTTGGTTTGCAAACAGATATCACTCCATGAGCTCTTAGCGCCAACGCTATCAAATAACGAATCAAAATTATGTTGACCAATTGAGAAATTCGCTAAATCAATTGAGAACCATTCTGCAAAAGGCGCATTGGCATAAAGAATAGTTCCTTGTCTATTAACGGATACAAAACCAATAGAAGCTTGATCCAAGTGATTGATAGCCTCTTGAAGGTTCGAGAAAAAAACTTCTCGCGTTTGTTGTAAGTGCGAAATATCAGTAATACGCCAAAATAAAAGCTTTTTTTTCTGTTTTGTGATAGGTTGAACGGAAATATTATACCAAACAGATTTTTTTGGTGTAGAATCAGTAAAAATTGGCTGTTCTACTCTTAATTCCTCTTGCGCTGCAAGATTATTACAGGCTGCAACCTTTAAGCGGTACGAGAGTGCACCAGCTCCTGGAAGATCCGCAATAACCCTATAACAAGACACTTCAGGCTTATAGGTCAGAATTTTTCGATAGTTTTTATTAGAATAATAAACAAAACCAGAAAGATCAGAGATTACAATTGTATCATCGCTCCTATTAAAGATGCTAAAATCAAAATCTTCATGCGACCACACATGATATCTTAAAATTCCCATTCCACACAAAACGAGTGTTGCAACACCGATCATTGCTAGAATCAAAAAAGATATTGATATCGCCTGTTGCAAATAGTTTTGTGTATAAAAAAAACCTAAAATACCCACAATGAAAAGAAAACCTAATACAAAAACAACACCAAAAATCACAACTCTCCGATGAAACGAAGACGCTGATCTTTCATTATTCTCAAAATCTTTATCCATCTCTCTTTGCCTTAGCTTATAGCTATTTCTTATGTCACAAAACTTCCTTTATATTCGTTGTTATGTTGTTATAAAGTATATACTATGATATTATCTAAGATAAGCTCGCTTAATATTCAAAAGTTTATTTCTTACCATTATAAGTGAACCTTTTGAGGGTATGTTTATAAATTTATCTCAATAAAAAATAATATTTCCATCCAAAATGGGAGAAAATCTATGTATATCTGGTTATCAGAGCAAATAGGTGTATCTGCTGCAAACATAACGATAAGCTTTTTGCTTTTTATAATAACAATCGCAGCTATTACCGTAATTATCGTGTTTTTACGTCGCTTAGGTACGGGAAGATACAGCATTAATAGAAAAAAAAGTCTATCACGATTAGCATTATGTGAAGTAATTTCTATAGATCGGGCACGCCGCCTTGTTTTAGTCCGTTGCGATAATAAAGAACATTTGCTCCTTATTGGCGGATTAACAGATGTGGTTGTAGAATCTGATATTACTGGTACATCAAAAATACAAAAAAGAGAAACACACACACATCTAAATTCCGCCCTTCCAGAAAGAAACGATATATCGGATAAAAGTCCCTCTCCTTTTACGAATCAAGCAGTAAAAGATTCAGCCATCACCGCCGAAATTGAGGGGCGGCAAGAACCATCTTTATTCATTCCTACCCCTCAAAAATAAAATATACAATTTTATCACCACGAATTTCGTTTGTTTATCATCTCAATAACCTTAATCATCGCGATAAACTCTTTCACGTCGTTCATGACGTTCTTGCGCTTCCAATGACAAAACGGCTATCGGCCGAGCCTCAAGACGCTTTATACTAATGGGTTCGCCGGTTTCTTCACAAAAACCGTATGTCCCATTATCAATGCGCTCTAAAGCAGCATCTATTTTTGAAATAAGTTTCCTCTGACGATCACGAGCACGTAATTCGATTGTACGATCAGTTTCACAAGAAGCCCGATCAGTCAAATCGGGCTGACCAACATTCTCTTCCTGCAAATTTTCCAAAGTCTCACGAGCTTCTTTTAATATATCGTTCTTCCAAGAAACCAATTTAGCACGAAAATACGCCTTTTGCCGCTCATTCATAAAAGGCTCATCTTCACTAGGGCGATATTGACCATCAATCTCTTCGCTCATGCAATAAAAAACCTCCACATATGCTATGTGCGGTCTATATATTGTGCAATACCCATCAACACAAGAGTAAAATGTTTTTTCATAACAATCGACGAATATATCTAAATGCACTGTTTAGGTTTGATCGCTTTTTTATGTAGATTGGATTCTTGATCAAATCTCATCCAGAATCATTTTTCTCGCTTATTGAAAAACCTTAAAAAGAAGGAAATCAGATATCAGAGCCATCCCTCCCCTACTCTCTACATTGTTTAAAATCTAAATGAAGCAACAATAAATCATTTCATCAATGCAAAAAAATAAAATCTTTATAAAGGCAAAGTGTGATATTCACGTTTCAAATACATCAAAGCATCTTTTTCTTTATTACAGTTAATTGCAACAACCTCACCAATCAAAACACAATGAGTTGCGTGTTCGTGCCAACAAATCAAACGACAATCAAACGACGCTAGAGCGTCTGAAAGACTGGGCGCCCCCGTTTGCAAAGCTCCCCATTGAGCAACATCAAAACGCTCATTTTGTGTAGAATTGCAACGCCTCGAAAAAACATCCGCTAATGAGCGAT
The DNA here is from genome assembly GCF_042195945.1 of Bartonella sp. AP30XZML. Classification (NCBI taxonomy): domain Bacteria; kingdom Pseudomonadati; phylum Pseudomonadota; class Alphaproteobacteria; order Hyphomicrobiales; family Bartonellaceae; genus Bartonella; species Bartonella sp. AP30XZML. The sequence continues at coordinate 55,593 of NZ_JBHIPJ010000077.1, forward strand.
GTTTTCCTGCCAAGCTATTAACACAAAAATTTCCATTCTCCATAAACACCTGATTCTTTAAATTATGACGCATGAGACAAACAAGAAGGGTTGGAGGATTATCAGATAAAGAACAACACGCCGAAACAGTCACCCCACGTCTTCCCTTAATACCATTTGTTGTCACAATATGCACAGCTCCTGCAAAAAGACTCATGGCATCTCGATATTCTTGGGAAGAAACCGCAATAGTATGTTTATGTTGAAGTTCAGGCATCAAATATGTTTTATGATTCGACATATCTTTCACTTATAAAGCTTTAAAATTTTAAGCAATCTTTCCATAAAAAGACCTATAATACATATTTTTTCTTTTCCGTCATAACACAAAAAATATTTGTGTATACACAGCGATATGATAAAAACTGCCAATCTAAGGAGATTTTAATGCCCCATGCACATCTCATTTCGCCTTCTCTCTTGGCTTCTGATTTTTCTAAACTTGGACAAGAAATGTTAGATGTTGTTGATGCTGGTGCAGATTGGCTTCATCTTGATATTATGGATGGGCACTTTGTTCCTAACATCACCTTTGGTCCTGAAATTGTCAAAGCTCTGCGCCCATTAACAAAAGCAATATTTGATGTCCACCTGATGATCGCACCAGTAGACCCTTATTTAGAAGCTTTTGCAAAAGCAGGTTCAGATATTATAACTATTCATGCTGAAGCAGGTCCACATCTTCATCGTTCATTACAAACAATCAAAAAAATGGGGAAAAAAGTAGGAATCGCACTCAATCCAAGCACCCCTGAACATATCCTTGAATATTTGCTTGATCAATTAGATCTCATTCTCATCATGACGGTCAATCCCGGTTTTGGTGGACAAAGTTTTATTCCAGAAATAAAAGATAAAATTAAGCGCGTTAAAAGCATGATTGCAAACCGCCCTATTGATCTTGAAGTTGATGGTGGTATCACCGTTGATACAATTGGGATAGCTGCAAAAGCTGGTGCAAATGTATTTGTCGCAGGCTCTGCAATTTATAAAGATGGAAATAAAGAGCTTTACAAAACACGTATTAATGCATTGCGGCAAGCCGCAATCCTCTCACAACAAGGAAAAAAATGATGATCGCACGTTATTCCCGCCCTGCAATGGTAACAATTTGGTCTCCTGAAACAAAATATCGTATTTGGTTTGAAATTGAAGCCCATGCCTGTGATGCCCTTGCTCAATTAGGGATTATTCCGAAAGAAGCCGCCAAAGTCATTTGGGAAAAAGGGGCAGCAGCTAAATTTGATATCAATCGCATTGATGAAATTGAAGCAATTACCAAACATGATGTTATCGCATTTCTAACCCACCTAGCTGAATTCATTGGACCAGAAGCACGTTTTATCCACCAAGGCATGACATCATCTGATGTTCTCGATACAACGCTGAACATTCAATTGATGCGTGCGAGTGATATTTTGCTAGAGGATATAGATCAACTTCTTGAAGCATTAAAAAGACGGGCTTTTGAGCATAAAGAGACAATCACCATTGGGCGGAGTCATGGCATTCATGCCGAACCGACAACATTTGGAATCAAGTTTGCTCTTGCATACGCTGAATTTTCCCGTTGTCGCAAACGTCTTCTTGCCGCACGAGAAGAAATTTCTACTTGCGCGATTTCAGGAGCTGTAGGAACTTTTGCAAATATCGATCCACGCGTTGAAGCACATGTAGCAAAAGCCTTGAGGATGCGTGCTGAACCGGTTTCCACCCAAGTAATACCAAGAGATCGTCATGCTATGTTTTTTGCAACACTTGGTGTTATTGCTTCCTCTATTGAAAGGCTAGCAATAGAAATACGCCATTTACAACGAACAGAAGTTCTTGAAGCAGAGGAACATTTCTCACCTGGGCAAAAAGGTTCATCGGCAATGCCTCATAAACGTAATCCAGTTTTAACAGAAAATTTAACTGGATTAGCCCGTATGGTACGTGCATTTGCACTCCCAGCCATGGAAAATGTAGCTCTTTGGCATGAACGTGATATTTCCCATTCATCTGTTGAGCGTTATATTGCTCCAGATGCGACTATTACACTTGATTTTGCTCTTTCTCGCCTCACATCTGTCATTGAAAATCTCATTGTCTATCCAGAAAATATGCAAAAAAATCTCAATAAATTCCGCGGTCTTGTTCACTCACAACGGGTTCTTTTAGCACTCACACAAGCAGGGATTAGTCGTGAAGATTCTTATCGGATTGTACAACGAAATGCGATGAAAGTTTGGGAACAAGGAAAAGATTTTTTAGAAGAACTCCTCAACGATAAAGATGTTACCAAAGCTTTAAGTGAAGAAGAGCTTCGCGAAAAATTTGATCTTTCTTACCACACCAAACATATCAATACGATTTTTAAACGTGTTTTTGAAGAACAATAAAGCGACATAGAAAACCAAAATCCATTCCACCTATGATCAAAAATCTGTTGTAACAAAGAAAACAATTCATGAAAGCAAATCAACTCGATATTCTTATTGTTCCTGGCTACAAAGGATCTGGTCCAGATCATTGGCAAACACGCTGGGAAAAAAAATTGTCGACAGCCCGCCGCATTGAACAACTCCATTGGTCAAAGCCTGTTTGTGAAGAGTGGGTTAACAAAGTTAAAACCGCCATCGCAAAAGCTCAAAGACCTGTTATGCTTATTGCTCATTCATTAGGAGTTCCCAGTGTTATTCATGCAACTGTACACAATACAGAAAAAATTTGTGGCGCTTTCTTTGTTGCCCCTCCAGATGTCGCCAATGAAAAAATACGTCCCAAACATTTAATGACATTTGGCCCCTATCATCGCCAAAAGCTTCCTTTTCCTTCTATTGTCATAGCCAGTCGCAACGATGAGTTTTGTCAATTTTCAGTAGCAGAAAAAATTGCCAATGATTGGGGATCACTCTTTGTTGATGCTGGGTATTCTGGCCATATTAACGCAGAATCCGGACACGGACCTTGGCCTGAAGGGCTTATGGTCCTCTCTCACTTTCTTGCAAAAATTTGATCCAAAAGAGGTGATCTTCTTTCTCATCGCTTATGTATCTTCACCTTTGGATAAACGTGTAATGATAAAAATTATAAAAGTATCATAGCAATATCATTGAGAAATTCTATCAATTAGGATAGTATCATTTATCAATGTTATTAAAAACCTCTCAAGATAAATAGAGAATCATGATGAATCGTCGCCACCGTATTTATGAAGGCAAGGCTAAAATTTTATATGAAGGACCTGAACCAGGGACTTATATTCAATTTTTTAAAGATGATGCAACTGCCTTTAATGCAAAAAAACATGAAATTATCGACGGAAAGGGGGTTTTAAACAACCGAATTTCGGAACATATTTTTAGCCATCTTGGACGTTTGGGCATCCCAACACATTTTATCAAACGTATAAACATGCGCGAACAGCTTATTAAAGCGGTGGAAATCATTCCGTTGGAAGTTGTTGTTCGCAATGTTGCTGCCGGCTCTCTTGCTAAGCGTTTAGGACTGGAAGAAGGAACCCCGCTTCCGCAATCCATCATTGAATTCTACTATAAAAATGATTCTCTCGATGATCCTATGGTAACGGAAGAACATATCACAGCTTTTGGGTGGGCTGTCCCACAAGAGATAGAAGATATCATGCAACTTTCAATTCGTATTAATGATTTTCTTTCTGGGCTTTTTGCCGGTGTTAACATCCAATTAATTGATTTTAAAATGGAATTTGGTCGCCTGTGGGAAGATGAAACAATGCGCATTGTTCTTGCTGATGAAATCTCTCCTGATTCTGCACGACTATGGGATATGCACACACAAGAAAAAATGGATAAAGACCGTTTTCGTCGTGATATGGGAGGGCTTATTAATGCCTATCAAGAAGTTGCCAAACGTCTTGGTATTATAAATGAAAACGAACCAACACGACCAAGTGGTCCCGTTCTCGTAAAGTAAAAACAAGGTAAAAAACATCACCTTATACAAACACCCCTCTTCAAAGGAGAGGTTCTTTTAAAAAGCAGGAAGCAAAAAATGAAAGCACGCATTACAGTTACTTTAAGAGAAAGCGTTCTTGATCCACAAGGAGAAGCGATTGTCGGTGCTTTAAAAAGTTTGGCTTTCGAAGGCATTCAATCTATTCGTCAAGGAAAGGTTTTTGATATTGTTCTTGATGATCTACCTTCTGAAACTGCAAAGAAAAAACTTGAACAAATGTGTGAAGAGTTACTCGCAAATACTGTCATTGAAAATTATACAATCGAACTTCTGTAAGTGAAACGCTCATGAAAACTGCCATCATTCAACTTCCTGGATTAAATCGTGATCGAGATATGATTGCAGCATTACATCATATAACGGGAGTTGAGCCACTAAAAATTTGGCAAACAGAAACAACAATTCCAGATGTAGATGTTATTATTATTCCTGGTGGTTTTTCCTATGGCGACTACTTAAGATGTGGTGCAATTGGAGCGCGAACTCCCGTCTTAAAAGCCATTCGTGAAAAAGCACAAGAAGGTACGACAATAATAGGTATCTGTAATGGATTTCAAATTTTGTTGGAAGCAGGATTATTACCCGGTACTTTAATGCGTAACGCTTCTTTAAAATTTGTTTGTCGTGAAATCAAACTTGAAGTCGTTAACGCCAAGACAAAATTTTCTCGATATTATTCTAAAGGACAAATTATTCGTTGTCCTGTTGCCCATCATGACGGAAATTATTTTGTTGATAGTGAAACATTGAAACAAATGGAAGACAATGAACAAATTGTTTTTCGCTATGCAGAAAATACAAACCCGAACGGCTCAATGAAAGATATTGCTGGTATTGTTAATAAAGTTGGTAATATTCTTGGTATGATGCCCCATCCTGAAAACTTTATTGAACCCGCCCACGGAGGTACTGACGGTCGTTTACTTTTTCAAAGTGCTTTAGAGTTAGTAAATGGATAATGCTGCAAAAGTACTCGCGCTCCATAATTTAAAAAAACAAGGATTTATACCATTTCTCGCATCATAAATCTATAAACAAAGCTCTTCACAAACAACAATGGATATTATTTTCTAAACACATAATTATTTAAGACCATTTTTAGTCTTAAATCCCACCAAACAAACGGACAAAATCTTTAGCTTACTGTCTATAAATATTTTTATTATTAAACAACATTATTGTTTATAATATAAGCTGCTAGGTAAAAAAATAAAAATACTAAATTTCGATTAATTTGACGGATAAATACTCATGAAGCCTTGCAATAACATCACTATTACACCAGAACTCATTGCACAACACGGGCTAAAAGAAGATGAATATCAACGTATCCTGACGTTAATCGGTAGAGAACCCACATTTACTGAACTAGGAATTTTTTCTGCAATGTGGAACGAGCATTGTTCCTATAAATCATCTAAAAAATGGCTAAAAACTCTTCCGACAGAAGGAAAATGTGTCATCCAAGGACCTGGTGAAAATGCTGGTGTTGTTGATATTGGCGAAGGACAATGTGTTGTTTTCAAAATGGAAAGCCATAACCATCCTTCTTATATTGAACCTTATCAAGGTGCAGCGACAGGTGTTGGTGGTATTTTACGTGATGTCTTTACAATGGGAGCCCGTCCTGTTGCTGCTATAAATGCATTGCGATTTGGTGCTCCTGATCACCCACGAACACGCCATCTTGTTTCTGGTGTTGTTTCTGGAATAGGTGGTTACAGCAATTCTTTTGGTGTTCCAACGGTTGGTGGAGAAGTAAATTTTGATGAGCGTTATAATGGCAATATCCTTGTTAACGCTTTTGTCGCCGGTATTGCAAAGACAGACGCCCTTTTTTATTCTAAAGCACAAGGCATCGGACTCCCTGTTGTTTACCTTGGTGCAAAAACAGGACGTGATGGTGTCGGTGGGGCAACAATGGCCTCTGCTGAATTTGATGATTCAATCAGTGAAAAACGCCCAACTGTTCAAGTAGGTGATCCTTTTACAGAAAAATGTCTTCTTGAAGCATGTTTAGAGCTCATGGAACTTGGAGCCGTAGTTGCTATTCAAGATATGGGGGCAGCAGGACTTACCTCTTCTGCCGTTGAAATGGGTGCAAAAGGAAATCTAGGGATACAGCTTAATCTCGATACAGTTCCTGTTCGAGAAGAAAACATGACAGCCTATGAAATGATGCTTTCTGAAAGTCAAGAGCGCATGCTCATGGTTCTTAAACCAGAACTAGAAAAGCAAGCAGAAGCAATTTTTCATAAGTGGGGGCTGCATTTTTCTATCATTGGGAAAACAACCGATGATTTACGTTTTCGTGTATCTCATCAAGGGGAAGAAGTTGTCAATCTTCCCATCAAAGAGCTTGGTGATGAAGCGCCTGTTTATGATCGTCCTTGGAGTGAGCCGGCAAAAAAAACATCCTTGAAAGCAGAAGACGTCAAAAAAGTTGAAAATCTTGGTGATGCGCTTCTGAGCTTATTGAATTCTGCTGATCAAAGTTCTCGGCGATGGGTTTATGAACAATATGATACTCTTATCCAAGGAAATAGCCTTGTTTGTCCAGGAGGTGATGCAGGCGTTATCCGTTTAGGAAACAACAGCAAACGTGCTCTTGCTTTTTCTTCTGATGTAACACCTCGCTATTGTGAAGCAGACCCTTATGAAGGAGGAAAACAAGCTGTCGCAGAATGCTGGCGAAACATTAGTACGACAGGTGCAACACCACTGGCTGCTACAGATAATCTCAATTTTGGTAACCCTGAAAAACCTGAAATTATGGGACAGCTGTTTTTTGCTATTAAAGGTATAGGAGAAGCTTGTAGAATCCTCGATTTTCCTATCGTTTCAGGCAATGTTTCTCTTTACAACGAAACAAATGGGGATGCCATTCTTCCAACCCCCACAATTGCTGGTGTAGGTCTTCTTAATGATTGGTCTAAAATGGTAACAATAAGTGGTATGCAAAATGGAGATATTCTTGTTTTAGTAGGAAATTGTGGCTCCCATTTAGGACAATCAATCTATGCACGTAACATTTTAAATATTGATGCAGGTGCCCCCCCCCCTGTAGATTTACAACTTGAAAAAAAGCATGGTCAATTTATTCGAGATGTCATACATCGTGGTTTTGTTCATGCTGCTCATGACATTTCTGACGGAGGATTAGCGATAGCACTTGCTGAAATGGTGATTAAAGCAGGTAAAGGAATCAAAGTAAAATTAAGCAATAAATCACCCCATCATGCAGAACTTTTTGGAGAAGACCAAGGACGTTATCTTTTAGCCGTCAAACCTCACTCTCTTAATAGTCTTAAAGAGCTCGCACAAATAAGTGCAGTTTCTTTAACAGAGCTAGGTCAAGTTGCAGGTGATGCACTTGATATAGATGGAATACTAAAACTTTCTATAGACAAACTCACAAAAGCCTATGAAAACTGGTTTCCACAATTTATGGGTGAAGAGTAAAAATTGTTTTTCTCTTAAACAGCCTTTATAAAAAAATGAACAACATAGGAGAATAATGATGGCAATGAGTGCCCATGCAATTGAAACGCTTATTCGTGAAGGCATTCCTGATGCTACTGTAACAATTCGTGATCTTGCTGGAGATGGGGAACATTATGCTGCAGAAGTTATTTCTGAAAGTTTTCGTGGTAAAACCCGTGTTCAACAACATAAAATGGTCTATGATGCCCTTAAAGGCAATATGGGAAATGACCTTCACGCCTTAATGTTGCAAACAAATATCCCAAAATAATCTAAAATTTCTTCTTGCATTCACTCATTTAATACGATTAAAAACAGTATGAATATAAATTACACACTTATAAAAATCTGAAATATCGAGGGATAAAAATGACCACTGTTCATGATTTTATTGACAACGAGATTAAAACAAACGACGTCATTTTATTCATGAAAGGAACACCTGATGCTCCGCAATGCGGGTTTTCAGGACAAGTTGTTCAAATCCTTGACTATTTAGGATTGAATTATAAAGGAATTAATATCTTAACTTCTAACGAATTGCGTCAAGGAATTAAAGATTACTCAAATTGGCCAACAATTCCACAGCTGTATATCAAGGGTGAATTTGTCGGAGGCTGTGATATTGTTAAAGAGATGTTTCAAAACAATGAGTTACAGGAACTTTTGAAAGAAAAAAATATTCCCTGTAATCAATCATAGGTATCTTTCATTTTATTCAGACTCTTAAAAAGAGCTGTTTTCAGACGAAATTTCTATTTCAAGGATGCCATATGTCGTATTCAGTCGATGAACAAACGCATAGTGATGCGATTAGAAAAAAAATTGGCTATAAAGAATTTGTTATTCTTATTGCTTCGCTCATGGCTATTAACGCTATAGCTGTTGATATTATGCTGCCAGCTATGCCTAATATTTTAGATGGTTTAAATGTTCTCAATGAAAATGATCAACATTATATCATTTCGAGTTATCTTATTAGCTATGGTATTGCTCAAATATTTTTCGGTCCAATAAGCGATAGGTATGGACGACGTAAACTTATTCTTATTGGTCTTGCTTTTTATTCATTTACGGCGATTGGCTGTGCCTTTGTAACTGATTTTTCTCTTTTACTTATTTTGCGTATCTTACAAGGTATTGGAGGAGCTGCTATGCGGGTTCTTACAGTTTCCGTCGTACGTGATCTTTACAGTGGTCGAAAAATGGCAGAAGTTATGTCTATTGTTATGATGGTTTTTCTTGTTGCACCAATGGTTGGTCCCGCAACAGGACAGATCATTTTACAGCTCGGACATTGGCAATATATTTTTATTTTCATGGCAATGATTGGTTTCGGGTTGATGATTTGGATTCAATTCCGCTTGCCGGAAACTCTTTATGCGCAACGCTCTCTTTCCTTTTCTTCAGTCAAACATAATTTATGGATTGTAATAACCAATCGCACAACACTTTGCTATACACTAGCAACTTCGATTATTTTAGGCTGTATCTTTACCGCCGTTAATACATCACAACAAACGTATGAAGGGATCTATAATCTAGGACTTTGGTTCCCTATTGCCTTTGCAGTTGGTGCTGCATTTCAGGCTTTCTCATCATTCATGAACTCTCAACTCGTTGGACGCCTTGGAATGCGGCGTATTGCTCATACTATGCTTTTGCTCTTTTGTATCACTTCATGTGTATGGTTTATTGGCTCTATCTTAACAGATGGTATCCTTCCTTTTGCTTTTTACATGCTGTTATTCTGTATATTGATGTTTGCCTGCGGTGGCATTATGGCCAATTTCAATACACTCTCTCTCGAATCTGTGGGGGAAATTGCTGGAACAGCTTCTTCTGTATCCGGCTTTCTTCAAACATCTATCGGTGCAGGACTCAGCTTTTTTATTGCCCAACAATTTGATGAAACAACCATCCCAAACTCAGCAGGATTTTTCTTTCTGAGTCTCACTGCCATACTTCTCGTCTTATGGGCTGAACGTGGTCATCTTTTTAGGCAATATCATAGTAATCCTAACGAATAAATATTACTACGAAAGATTAATAACATCTCTCTTGAACAATAAGAAGATAAACCTATCAGACAAAATAAAACATCTCCAAATAGAACACTCTTGTGTTAAACATTCACATTGTTTGTTTAAAGGTACAACTCTCGAAATATCAAATCATTTCACGACAGCACCTATAAATGCTGTAATGTTAAAAAACAGTTTTGATTGATTTAACCTGAACAAGATCGAAATAGAAAAAACTTACGCTTTAGGTTTTTCGTTCAATATAAAAATAATAAATTATCTTTATAAATTAATATCTTACACAATCATAAAACCATAGGGAACTTTCCCGTGTATAAAATACATTTAATTGATAAATTTTCCTGATTTTGGAAATCCTCTTGGAACCAAACGCCCGACGCCCGCACGCATTCCCATCCATTCAATGAGATCATCAGCTTGACGGTTAAAGATTCGTTCAGCTGTATCTTGCCAACTTAAGCCTTCTGATAAATTAAAAGTCTTGGCATCAACAACAACACCTTCTTTATAACGCTGTAAACGAACACCCTTACCGCGATTCATTTCTGGTATTTGTTCAATAGAAAAAATAAGCATTTTACGGTTTTCACCGACTACAGCAACATGATCACCATTTACCGGAACACAAAGCTTTACCTTATCAGGAGCTTTCACATTCATCACTTGCTTTCCTTTTCGTGTATTGGCGATCACTTCTGCAGAAGAAACAATAAAACCATTACCGTGAGATGAAACCAAAAGCAATTTTTCCTCGGCGTGATGCACAAAAGCTGTGAGAACATCGTGCTCATCATCCATATCAACTAAGAGACGAATAGGTTCACCATGTCCCCGCCCTCCAGGTAAATTATTTGCACCAATAGCAAAAAACTTCCCCCCCGTACTGATCAGCACAATCTTGTCGGTCGTAAATGCTGGAAAGGCTAACTTTAAACTGTCTCCTTCTTTAAAAGAAAGTGCTTTATAATCGGTCAAATGTCCCTTCAAAGCGCGCATCCACCCCTTTTCAGAAATAACAATAGTAATCGGTTCTTTTTCGATCATTGCTTGTTGAATATCATCAAGATCATGTCTTGGTGCCTCTTCAAACGTCGTACGTCTTTTCCCCAAGAGTGTTTCAGGACCAAAAGTGTTTCGAACTTTTTTGATTTCTTCTGAAATTATTTTCCACTGTTTTATAGGAGAAGCTAACAAATTCTTTAGCTTTTCTTTTTCAGCTTTCAAACTTTCAAATTCTTTACGAATTTCAAATTCCTCAAGCTTACGCAAAGAACGCAAGCGCATATTAAGAATAGCTTCAGCTTGATTTTCTGTTAATTCAAACCGATTAATCAGCTTCTTTTTCGGTTCATCATCTTCACGAATAATCTGAATGACCTCATCGAGATTTAAATAGGCAATCAGATATCCATGAAGAATTTCCAATCGGCTATCAATTTGATCCAGCCGATAATGAGAGCGACGAATAAGCACTTCCTGACGATGTTCAAGCCATTGCTTCAAACTTTCTCGCAAAGAAAGGACATTAGGTATTTTTCCCAAAGACAAAACATTCAGATTAAGGGGAAATCTTACTTCAAAGTCAGTCAATTTAAAAAGAGACTCCATGAGGAGCTCCGGATCAACCGACCGATTTTTAGGAACCAGCACGATTCTGATATCTTCTGCTGATTCATCTTGGATATCCTCAAGCATTGGCAATCGGCGTGCAAGCAATAACTCTGCTGTTTTTTCAATAAGACGTGACTTTTGAATCTGATAGGGAATTTCAGTCACAACAATCACATAAGAACCACGGCTACCAGGCTCCTGATGCCAACGTGAACGCAAGCGAAAAAATCCACGCCCAACACGATAGGATTCCTCAATACTTTTTTTAGGTTCAACTAAAATTCCCCCCGTCGGAAAATCAGGACCAAGAACAAATTGATTTAATTCCTCATCATTTACATCGGGATGCGCAATCAAATGGAGTGCTGCATCACAAAGCTCAGCAACATTATGGGGGGGAATAGATGTTGCCATACCAACAGCAATACCAGAAGAACCATTTGCTAAAAGATTAGGGAAAGCTCCTGGTAAAACAACAGGCTCTTCATCTTCCTCATTATAGGTTAAACGAAAATCAATAGCATTCTCATTAATTCCTTCAAGTAACAATGCAGCCACTTCAGTCATACGTGCTTCCGTATAACGCATGGCAGCAGCATTATCACCATCAATATTACCAAAATTGCCTTGCCCATCAACCAACGGATAACGAACAGCAAAATTTTGAGCCAAGCGCACCAAGGCATCATAAATAGACGAATCCCCATGAGGATGAAATTTTCCCATGACGTCACCAACAATCCGCGCACATTTCGCATAAGACTGTCCAGGATTTAGTTTGAGAAGACGCATCGCATGAACAATCCGCCGGTGGACAGGCTTCAATCCATCACGCACATCAGGCAATGCACGGTGTGTAATCGTAGAAAGTGCATAAGCCAAATAACGTTCCTGTAAAGCAGAACGTAATTCTATTGGTTCAATATGTTCTTTATCAAAAGGTAAATTCATTTTATCAGACATAGTATTAAAACAACAATTCCCACAATAATAAGAAATTATTTTATAGGATTTATTTAATGAAAGCTTCTATGAGTCGGCTTTTTTATTAAAAGTCAATTACATAAAAACAAACGCTGCAATTAGAACATGAACAGAAAATTATATCAATTTGAAAAATTTATACATGTCCTTCCTCCCTTGTCCTAAGTAATTTATTGAAAGCTTTGTCAAATTCGACGATAATTTAACTGCCCACAAAGAGTTATTTCATCTTTTCTGGAATGACAAAAGCACCTTTCAAACATCATCTTTTATTATAAAGATAAATTGTATAACAACCACATTCAGTTTTTCTATGAAAAACTAAAAAATATTCAAAACTTATGAAATTTAAACTTTTCAGAGTAAGTCCATAGAATGGAAAATCACATTATTCTCATAAAAACGAAGAGACACAATTCTCTGCTACAACGTTGTAAAAACTTCAATAAAAAACAAATAATATATTGACATATAAAGATAATTCATTTTTTTCAACTAAAATGAGACTCTCGAATATTATAGAATTCTTTTATTTCTAATTTATTCATGACCAAGCAATCATAATTATTTTCTCACCTATCACAAGGAGAAGAGCCACTATAGAAACAAGGAATAAAAATGCCTCGTAAAAAATTAAACAATAGCGTTTTGCCTATCTAAATTTCACAAACAGTACACACACACCGATGGCTCTTGAGAGGCATCAAAACTTCACTCTACGTAGAAAAGATGAAAACAATCCATTATCAACTTTATGAGCTATTTTTGTGAATAGGAGCCATGCGGATTCCTAAATCACGTAATTGTGTAGGAGAAACATCAGACGGAGCACTCATCAAAAGATCAAGCGCCTGTTGATTCATAGGGAATAAAGCAACTTCACGCAAATTTTTAACACCTTGCAACAGCATAATGATGCGGTCAATTCCCGCAGCCATGCCACCATGTGGCGGAGCCCCATAATGGAATGCACGATAAAGACCACCGAAACGATCTTTCACAACTTCCTTAGAAAGTCCTACAAGTTCAAAAACTTTAAGCATCATTTCTGGTAAGTGATTACGAATTCCACCTGATGCAATTTCATAACCATTGCAAACAAGATCATATTGAAAGGCTTTAATAGTAAGAGGATCTTGACAGGCAAGAGCATTTTCTCCCCCTTGAGGCATGGAAAAAGGATTATGTCCAAAATCAATCTTTTTTTCATCTTCATTCCATTCAAAAAATGGAAAATCAACAATCCACGCCAAAGAGAAACTATCTCTATCAAGAAGATCTAATTCTTCCCCTACCCTTGTGCGTGCTGCTCCGGCAAAAGATGGAAACTTTTTTGGATCGCCAGCTACAAAAAAACAGGCGTCCCCACTTTCAAGTCCAAGCTGTATACGAATTGCTTCAGTCCTCTGTTCACCAATATTTTTGGCGATAGGCCCTGCTCCTTCAAATTTTCCTTCTTCTTCACGCCAGAAAATATAGCCGAGTCCTGGTTGCCCCTCGCCTTGTGCCCATACATTCATACGATCACAAAAAGCACGACTTCCACCCGTTTTAGCTGGGATAGCCCACACTTGTGCATTCTCATCATTCGCTAAAATTTGAGCAAAAACTTTGAAACCAGAATTATAAAAATGCTGAGAAACATCTTCCATAATGATCGGATTACGTAGATCAGGCTTATCAGAACCATATTTTCGCATTGCTTCATCATAGGAAATGCGAGGAAAGCTTTGTGTCACAGTTTTTCCATCTGCAAATTCTTCAAAAATAGAACGCATAATAGGTTCCATAGTTGCTAAAACATCTTCTTGCTCAACAAAACTCATTTCAACATCTAATTGATAAAATTCACCAGGAAGACGGTCGGCCCTTGGATCTTCATCTCTAAAACATGGAGCAATCTGAAAATAACGATCAAAACCTGACATCATCAACAACTGTTTATATTGCTGTGGCGCTTGCGGTAGCGCATAAAATTTTCCCTGATGAACACGACTTGGAACCAAAAAATCACGTGCGCCTTCCGGCGATGAAGCTGTCAAAAGCGGCGTCGTAAATTCCGTAAAACCATTATTTTGCATAGCCCGTCTCATGGCCGCAATAATTTCAGTCCGACGCATGATATTTTTGTGCATAGTCTCCCGACGCAAATCAAGAAAACGATATTTTAATCGAATATCTTCTGGATAATCAGGCTCACCAAAAACCGGTAAAGGAAGCTCATCAGATTTTGAAAGAATTTCTACCTCTTGTGCAAAAATTTCAATCTCACCTGTTGGAAGCGTTGCATTAATAACCTCATCAGAACGAGCACATACCTCCCCATCCACACGAATAACCCATTCAGAACGCACTTTTTCAATAAATTTAAAAGCTGGTGAAGCAGGGTCAGCAACAATTTGTGTGATTCCAAAATGATCACGTAAATCTACAAAAAGAATTCCTCCATGATCACGAACACGATGAACCCACCCCGAAAGACGAACTTGTGTTCCTACATCACATCTACGAAGAGCCGCACAATGATGACTGCGATAACGGTGCATGTTTTTTGCCTTTGATTATAATATTCACATGCGCTACAAACGCTTTTTAATAACCATTTGTCAAGATATGAGAATAAAAACTCAGAAATAAAGTCAATAAAGCACAAATTTAATTTATCGAATTATAATAAAATGATGAATCTTATTACACAAACAACAGATCTTGAAATTGCACTTAACGCTCTACGTACCTCTGATTTTGTAACAGTCGATACTGAGTTTATTCGCGAAACAACTTTTTGGCCTCAACTGTGTTTAATCCAGCTCGCATCACCAGATGTCACAGTTTTGATTGATCCCATAGCACCAAATATTGATTTACAACCTTTTTTTGACCTTATGATCGATAAAAAAGTTGTAAAAGTTTTTCATGCTGCGCGCCAAGATATTGAAACAATTTATCATCTTGGAGGTGTTATTCCTTCCCCTCTCTTTGATACGCAAATAGCAGGATCAATTTGTGGATTTGGTGATTCTATCTCCTATGATCAAATTGTACAACGCTGCACGGGGCATCATCTTGATAAATCCTCCCGCTTTACAGACTGGAGTTACCGCCCTTTGTCTGAAAAACAACTGCTCTATGCACTTGCCGATGTAACTTACTTAAGAGATGTTTACCTGTTATTGAAAAAAAGGTTAGAAAAAAATCAACGTGCTCACTGGATGAACGATGAAATAACAATCCTTTTAAATCCTAAAACCTATGATATGCCAGAAGATGAAGCATGGAAAAAAGTGAAAGGAAAAATTAAAAAGCCACGTGAACTTGCTGTATTACAAAAGATAGCAGCTTGGCGGGAACGTGAAGCACGAAAATACAATATGCCACGTCGTCATATCATAAAAGATGAATGTCTTATAGAAATAGCAACCCAACAACCAAAAGATGAATCTGCATTAAAACGGTTGCGCAGTCTTAATAAGAATTGGGATAAACTCTCAATTGCTCAATCATTAATCAAAGCTGTCCACGAAGGCTTAGAGGTAGATCTTTCTACTTTACCCCCCATTCCTAAACATAATCCACTCAATGATACGACAGCCGCTGTTATCGATCTGCTCAAAGTGTTATTAAAAATTGTTGCAAATGAAAACAGCATTGCCCCTAAAATTATTGCAACATCTAATGATTTAGAAAAAATTGCCAATGGAGGAATAAAGAAAAATATTCCCGCTATGAATGGCTGGCGCTATGAAATATTTGGTCAAAAAGCCGAACAACTGCTAAAGGGCCAGATAGGGTTTTACTGTAACGATGGAAAAATAAACACAAAACAGCTTTAATTTACATTTTCATTTTGAAAAATCCATTATATGCTACTCATTATCTACATCAATTGGTATACCCTATAGGCCAACGGAAATAGGATAAATAAAGCCTACTTCTGACAAAGTTAAAAAATTAAATAGTAAACTCTTATTAAAATGATAGCTAAATCTTTATCAGGTCAATCAAATAGCAATCCCTTTAAAAATAATCTAAAAAAACAAACAGCTCCTTATTTAAAAGTTTTGAAAAGAAAAAGTTCTGATATAAAAGCGCATTCATTACAAAAATAGCAGCCTAGAAATAGGAACAAACAAAGATATAATGCCTCACGTCACCATATCATATTAAAAAACTACCGAGATTGCAATCTAACAATCAAAAACAAGCCAGCATAACAACTAAAATACCTAACAAAAGCAATATATTGATTTCTAACGATAATCTAGCGTTATTTATATTGAATTAGACCTCCGAATATCGTAAGATTCTCTCATTTCATCTCAATAAGACTCATAAATTTTCACATAAGAAATTATATGATAAAGCGCTGTTTTTTATAAATTAAACACCTTTCAAAGGATTCAAAAATCATGGTTAATAAATAGTTATGATTTATTTCTATTTTTTATATTGAAAGGATTTTATAATGACTGAAATGATATTCTTTTGACAGACCGTAAAAGTGCAAAACTGTTTCATATGAGTATTTCAACATTCCAGCGTCATGTAACCAATGGATCTCTCCCAAAATCTTTAAAACTTGTTTTTTATCGCGTTGGTTACAATCGAATCTTATCAAGATAATCGAGCAAGCTAAACAGAAACATTATAACGACGCAGCATAAAAAGAAAACCTTTTCACGTAAAAATGGACAAAACTTTTCATTTTCACATGAAGCTTATGAAGTGAAAAATCCATCCTGTGACGCAAATAACAGAATAAAAAATTATGTTTTCTTTTATGAATGCTCAGGCATTAACAAATGCTTTGCGTGGTGTCTAGCATGGGCGCGTTATGGAACAAGTCCTATTGTTCAGCTCATGATGATAGGCTACCTAGTTTATCCCTCGTCAATAGCCCTATATTATAAGACATAAAACACGAATAAATTAGGAAAAAAATCAAAAAATTTCAAAAGCGAGAGGTTGTTTTATTATTTTTGATAACTTCTGTAATCGTCCAAAAGGACGTTCTCCTAATAATCCAGCGTAATTCTTTGGGATCTGCAGGATAATATGATCTGCTTTTCTATGCCACAATAAATGAGGTAAAATTCCTGCAACAGAAGCACTGAAAAGATGAGCAATACGCATAGTTTCGCCAAGAATACGTGCTTTTTCAATTATATTTTGAGTTGCTAATTGAAAAATGGGAAGAGATTCTTTATCAACCAATAAACTCGTATTGCGAAAAAAAACAGCAAGCGCCGCGTAAAGGCGCCCTTCATGAGAAATTCCTGGATAAGATCCTAAAGCTATTTGATTTGCTGCTTCATTGCCTCGATAATCTGGATGTATACGCCAACCAATATCCGCAAGAAGACAAGCGGCTTGACGATAACGGCATTCATTTTCCGTTTCTGAAATTCCAAAAACTTCAAAAGCATTCGTCGTAAAATCAATGAGTTCTTCTGCTTGTTTTGGTGAACGTGCCCGTAAAATAGCCATTTCTGTGCATGCTGCAATGAGAGGATCTGAAAGTCGAATCGCCTGCGGCAATCGTGAATAAAGAAAACCTTCACGAACGCCAGCACCAGAAAAGATTATCTTTTCAAACTCCATACACTGAATGAGTTCAATAAGAACTATTGCCCCATAAGATAAAAGTTTTCGACGGTTCTGAGAAACCGCTGCAATCCCTCTCATATTATCAATATTGCCACGTGCTACAAGACGTAAAAAGTTCTCCATTTCAACAGCATCAACTTCATAGCCATGCATAACAGGAAGCCGATAGTGTTTCATTGCCATATGGAGTTTTGCCAAATTACGCCATGTCCCCCCTACTGCATAAAAATAACGTGCTATACCTTTACGAGTACGAACAACAGACGATTTATAAAATTGCTCATGTACAATTTTTTTAGCTACAGCACTATCATTATTTGACATATACTGTAGCCTTAAACCACCCAATGGGAGCGTTATCCCTTCACCAACATCAGAATGATCAATATCAATCAGCTCAAGACTTCCACCACCAAGATCCCCAGAAATACCTTTTGGTTGATAAAAAGTAGACACAACTCCATATGCTGAATACATAGCTTCTTCACTTCCTGAAAGAAGATATATTTTATTTTGCAAAATATCTTCAGCATGCTGAATAAATGCTACGCCATTCTGTGCATCTCGTGCTGCCGCTGTTGCTAAAGTATAGACCTCATCTGCCCCAATCTGTCGACAAAGCGTACGAAACCGTTTCAGTGTTTGCAACGCCATTTTCATCGATTTTTCTTCTAAAAATCCTGTTTTCGCCACACCATGACCGAGACCACAAAGAATCTTTTCATTAAATAAAACTGTTGGTGATCGAACAAGCCCCTCATAAATAACCAACCGAACAGAATTTGAGCCAATGTCAATAACAGCAACAGGCTTACGCCCTTTTAACCGACCTTGAGCATCTCTATATGTCATTGGATTTTAGTCTTTATGTATTTCGGCTTGTTGCCGATGCAACGCAACCAAGCGCGAAACAGAAGACTCAAAAGACTCATTTTCCCCCGCAAAACTTGTATTGGCCATAAAATACTCCTGCGCATTAAATAGACTTTCACCTATCTGCGGTGTAATACGTTTTGATGTTCCATTCTTAAGTATATCAAAGCTTTGTTGATTATCAATGATATTAGCTAACATAATCTGTAAAAGAATTTTTTGACGCACTATTTTATTAAAAACTGGAACCAATATTTCAATACGATAGTCCAAATTACGAGGCATCATATCAGCAGAGCCTAAGTAAACGAGTGCATTTTCATTAGGCAAATCTTGACCATTCCCAAAACAAAAAATGCGACTATGTTCAAGAAAACGCCCGACAATTGATTTTACACGAATATTATCTGAAATTCCTAGAATACCAGGACGTAAACAACATATCCCCCGCACAACCAAATCAATTTGCACCCCTGCTTGACTGGCACGATATAAAGCATCAATAATTTCAGGATCAACCAATGCATTAACTTTCATCCAAATAGCAGCAAACCTTCCCTGTTGTGCATGAACAATTTCTCCCTCAATATGCTTTAAGATACGACCACGCAATGTTAAGGGTGAAAAAGCAATCTTCATTGTTTCATTTGGACGCTCATATTGCGCAATATAATTGAATAATAACGCAACATCATGAGCGATATCATCATCCGTGGAAAAAAAAGAAAGATCGGTATAAGTTTTAGCGTTAATGGGATGATAATTTCCTGTCCCAAGATGAACATAAGAGCGAAGACGTTTTCCCTCACGTCTCACAACCAATGACATCTTAGCATGCGTTTTTAATGCAATAAAACCAAAAATAACTTGAACCCCAGCACATTCAAGATCCCGGGCCCAACGAATATTGGCTTCCTCATCAAAACGTGCTTTAAGTTCTACCAAAGCAGTCACAGACTTTCCCTGTTCAGCTGCTTCAATCAAAGCGCCAACAATTGGACTATCATTTGATGTACGATAAAGTGTTTGTTTGATTTCCACAACATCAGGATCGCAAGCAGCTTGACGTAAAAATTGGACAACAACATCAAATGTCTCATAGGGGTGATGAATCACAATATCATTTTCACGAATAGCCGCAAAACAATCTCCTTTATGTTCACGAATACATTCTGGAACACGAGAAATATAAGGAATAAATTTGAGATCATCACGGGGAATAGAAACAATTTCTGATACCGTATTAAGCGCTAAAAATCCATCAAGAACATTAATACAATTATCAGGAACAGCGAGACTATTCGCTATAAATTGGCGTAAACTCTCTGGCATTTTTGCGTCAAACTCAACTCGAATAACCTGCCCACGGCGCCGCCTTTTAAGAGCAGTTTCAAAAAAATGAACAAGATCCTCAGCTTCTTCTTCTACTTCAATATCACTATCTCGGATTACTCTAAATGTACCAATTTCTTTAACCTCATAGTCAGGAAATACATATTTAATAAAAAGGCAAATAACATCTTCGGATGCAATAAAACGAAAATGATTGCCTTCTTGAGGAAGAAGAATAAAACGCCTTAAAAGCATTGAAATAGACAACAACACTGTGTGTGAGTTCTGATCAGTTTCTCCAGACAATTGAAGCGCAATAGAAAGCCCTAAATTAGGAATAAATGGAAAAGGATGAGTAGAATCAACAGGCAAAGGTTTTAAAACAGGAAAAATTGTCTCAAGAAAATATTTTTCAAGCCATGACTTTTCAATTTCTGAAAGATCATCAGAACAAATAATTTCAATATCATTCTTTTTTAATTCATCACATAAAACATTCAATTCTCGTAGTTGGTGAGCCTGCAGCTTTGAAATCTCAGCTAATACAATATCAAGTTGTTCCTGTGGAGTGTGCCCATCTGCACTGCACGCTGTAACGCGAGCACGAATTTGAGCTGCTAGTCCTGCAACACGAACCATAAAAAACTCATCAAGATTTGCAGCTGAAATAGAAAGAAATTGTAGACGTTCTAATAAAGGATGTTTCGAATTAGCCGCTTCCATCAAAACACGATTATTAAATTGTAGCCATGAAAACTCTCGATTAATAAACCGTACCGGATTTTTCATTGTTATATTCGATATAGAAATTTTATCTACCACCCTCTGTTCCATATATCCTAAATAATTTTCTTTTACATTTTCTAAAATCCCTGATGAAATATCTCACATAATATTTGATAATATGTTATAATTATAATAATATATCAATGCCTAACTTCCCTCATCATTTTTCCATTTAATATTTTAAAATACTTGGAATTATTGCTATGCGCAAAGTACTAAAAGTAAGACAACTATTCTAATATAGCATAAAAGAAGAGAAATTTGTCTTAAAAAGCAGCTTGCATTATTCTACGCTTTATTACAAACTCACGCCTATAAAATAGAAGAGCCCAATCATAGCTGATGAGAAAATTTATTCTGGAGTTTGTACACCATGTCTGATCACAACATTCCTCATTTTCAAAATGACCTTGGATATAAAACAATCGAAATTGGTGTGAAAGAATTTATGTGTGTAGGCGCTACACAACCATTCGATCATCCTCATATCTTTATCGACATGGGAACAGCAGATGAAAAAATTTGCCCTTACTGCTCAACCCTTTATCGTTATGTTCCCTCACTATCATACAATCAAACAAACCCAACAGGATGCTTATATAATCCAGAAAAGCTATTATAATTGCGTTTTTTGGCTTTCTTAATAACTACTCTTTTAATTCTGCTTGTTTAATATGAAATCATTTGTAGAACAATCACCCATCATCGTTGGGGGAGGAATTGCTGGTTTAAGCACCGCTTTAGCACTCGCTCATAAAGGAATTGCAAGCACCATTATCGAAAAGTGTAAACAACTTGAAACGATAGGCGCTGGTATTCAACTGACACCAAATGCAACATCTATTCTTGCTCGCTGGAAACTTCTTAACAAACTCTCTGAAGTCGCGACAATCCCACATTTTTTTGAGTTAAAAGATGGATTATCTTTAAAAATACATCTACGGGCTCATCTTATTAATCTAACAGAAAAATATTGGAAAGCCCCTTATCTGACGATTCACCGCGCGGCTTTACAAAAAATTTTATATAATGCAGTGATTGAAAATCCTTTGATCAAATACAAAGCAGGCGAAACGATTGTATCTTCTACCCAATCTGCAAGCAACATTAAAATCACGACAATAAAAACAGATACGGCAACAGAACAGCTTTATTCAACGCCCCTCCTGATCGGATGTGATGGCGTTTGGTCAACATTACGGCAACAATCTCCTTTTCATGAAAAAGCAAATTTTAGTGGCTTTATTGCTTGGCGTGCAACAACAACATCTGATAATCTTCCTCAAAACTTTCGTTCTTCATTGCAAAATATGAAGACAATTACGGCTTGGATGGGACCAAAAAATCATCTTGTTGTCTACCCCATTCAATCATCAGAAAAAATTTTTAATTTTGTCGCCATTACGCATGGAGAAAATTCAAAAGAAGGATGGGCCCATAAAGGAGATAAAGAAAAACTCAAATCTCTTTTTAAAGATTGGAATTCAAAAATCTTACAAATCTTCGATCATATTGATGAATGGAGCTATTGGCCACTTTTTCAAATGAAACAAAATCGTTTTATCGGTTTAGAGAAACAAGTATTTGTTGGCGATTGCGCACATGCTGCCTTACCTTTTGCAGCACAAGGTGCCGCTATGGCAATCGAAGATGCCGCCACATTAGCAAAAGCACTTTCATTGAAAGATTTTTCATTAACGAAAGCGCTTTCGCTTTACGAAACAATACGCACCCCCCGTATTGCAGCAGTAAAAAAACGCGCAGATTTCAATAGATTAGCCTATCACGCAACCGGTCCCATAGCAATTGCACGCAATCTCATGATGAAAATTCGTACACCAGAGAGCATTATGTCAGATCTCAATTGGCTTTACATGTATGATGCGATGAATTCTATAAAAAATAATGATAAAAACTTATAAAATTCTTCCGGCACTTTGAATATTACGAAAGAACGAGATTTTTTTAATTTTATGACACTAAAAAAATATCATAATTTACTCAAATAAACGCAATATTTTTCGAAATCTACAATCCGATTTTAAAAGCTCAATTTTTAGCTCTCCTAAAAGCAAAAACACCACTCAAAATCAGCTCCCATCTTTAATCTTTCTTTAACTCAATTCTACATCAACAACACCCTGAATTAATTTCATAGCATTTGCGACATGTGAATTTACCTTATATCGCTTAGGAAGCGCAATTTCGACTTCTCGCAATCCATCCTCTTGAATTAAAATAAGCCCAACCTCTCCATTCCCCCCAAGATTTAAATTTTGTTCAATTTGTGGAAGCATATCAACTGTTTTTATAAAGAGACGCATCATTTTATGCTGTTGTAATGATTCATTTTCCAAAGACTGAATTGTTTCAATTCGCAAACTAACTCCTTCAGAACGATTTTCTGCGCTCACCGTAATAATAAAAGATTTTCCGGGTTCTAGCATCTCTTCATAATCCGAGAGTGCCTCAGAAAAGAGAACTGCTTCATATTGTCCACTTGTATCAGAAAAATGAATAATTCCCATTTTTTTACCAGATTTTGTTTTGCGCACGCTTTTTGCCACAACAGTTCCAGCAAGCCGTGCAGCTGTTGCTCCCCCTTTAACGGCATTGGCAAAATTACCCCAAGTCTGAATGCGTTTTTTGTCCAGAATAACTTGATACTCCTCCAAAGGATGCGCGGAAAAGTAAAAACCTATAGCTTGAAATTCTCGATAAAGTTTCTCAGCCGGCAACCAAGGGGTTGTTTGCGATAAAATCAATGGTTCTTTTAATCCGCCTGCCATTCCAAATATATCAACCTGCCCGCTAGAATTGTCATCGAGAATACGAAGTGCACGCGCATGAAGGGTTCCAAGATTGGCTAATAAAACCTCACGTGCAATGTTAAAACAATCAAAAGCACCAGCACAAACTAAACTTTCCATCGCACGCTTATTAACAATACGAGGATCAACACGCGCACAAAAATCTTCCAAATCCTTAAAAATCTTATTCCCACGACAAGAAACAATATGATCTACAACAGTTTCTCCCACACCTTTAATGGCAGCAAGAGAATAATAAATACAGTTATCACCAACCTCAAAAACACGATGAGATGTTTGTATAGAAGGTGCAATAATTTCAATACCCAACCTTAATGCTTCACGCCGAAAATCATTGAGCTTATCTGTATTCGTCATATCATATGTCATTGAAGCAGCTAAAAACTCAACGGGATAGTTTGCTTTCATATAAGCTGTTTGGTAAGAAACAATTGCATAAGCAGCAGCGTGCGATTTATTAAAACCATAATCGGCAAATTTTGCTAAAAGATCAAAGATAATATCAGCTTGATCTTTATCCACACCACCTGCAACAGCTCCATTGATAAAACGCGTACGCTGTTTTTGCATTTCAGCATGAATTTTTTTCCCCATAGCACGACGTAGTAAATCAGCTTCTCCAAGCGAATAGCCAGCAAGAACCTGAGCAATCTGCATCACCTGTTCTTGATAGACAATAACACCTTGTGTTTCTTTAATCAGATGATCTATCTTAGGATGAATAGAAGAAATTTCCTCTTCCCCATGTTTGCGTGCATTATAGGTTGGAATATTCTCCATTGGACCTGGACGATAAAGTGCAACCAGCGCAATAATATCTTCAATACGGTCTGGCTTCATTCCAATCAACGCCTTGCGCATACCAGAACTTTCCACCTGAAACACGCCAACCGTTTCACCACGTGCCATCATAGCATAGGTTGCTTCATCATTCAGAGAAATATTTGATAAATCTATTTTAGTCCCCTTTCTGGCAACAAAATCGACTGCCATTTTCAAAACAGTAAGCGTTTTTAATCCAAGAAAATCAAATTTTACCAGCCCCGCCTGTTCCACATATTTCATGTTAAATTGTGTAACAGGCATATCAGAACGAGGATCACGATACATCGGGACAAGCTCCCAAAGTGGACGATCTCCGATAACAATCCCAGCAGCATGAGTTGAAGCATGACGATAAAGTCCCTCCAACTGAAGTGCTATATCTAATGCGCGGCCAACAACGGGATCTTTTTTCTTTTCCTCTTCAAATTTAGGTTCATCCTTAATAGCATCAGCTAATTCTACCTGGCTTCCTGGTGTGGCAGGAATTAATTTTGTAAGATAATCCACCTGACGATAAGGAACTTCTAAAACACGCCCCACATCACGCAAAACTGCACGTGCCTGTAACTTACCAAAGGTAATAATTTGAGCAACTTGATCACGTCCATATTTTTTTTGAACATATTGAATAACTTCTTCGCGCCGCTCTTGACAAAAGTCGATATCAAAATCTGGCATCGAAACACGATCTGGGTTGAGAAAACGTTCAAAGAGAAGAGAAAACCGCAAGGGATCCACATCAGTAATTGTCAATGCATAAGCAACAAGTGAACCAGCACCAGAACCCCGTCCTGGTCCAACGGGAATGTCATGAACCTTTGCCCATTTTATGAAATCTGAAACGATAAGAAAATATCCAGAAAATTGCATACGCGTAATAACTGAAATTTCATAATCAAGCCGCTGTTCATAATCTGCAATCGTATACCCTTCAGCCAACCCTATTGTTTCAAGCCGCATCTTCAAACCAGCTTTAGCCTGATTTAACAACTCACTATCTTCTATTTCTAAAGTAGTTTCTGAATTAACAGATTGTTCTATAAAACGAGGCAATATCGGTTTTCGAAGAGGCGAGGCAATATGACAACGCAATGCAATTTCAACACTATTTTCCAAAGCTTCTGGAAGATCAGAAAACAGTGTAACCATTTCATCTTGTGACTTCAAATAATGATCTGGCGTCACACGTTTGCGATCTGGATTAGAGACAATTTGTCCTTCTGAAACAGCCATCAGCGCATCATGCGCTTCATACCCTTCTCTTTTCAGAAAAAAGGCTTCATTCGTTGCAACAAGAGGAATTTCATGCGCATAAGCCAATTCAATAAGATCAGCTTCTACACTCCGGTCATAAGAGCCATGCCGTTGTAACTCCACATAAAGACGATCCGCAAAAGATTTTTTCAAATAAATTAAGCGCTCAACAGCGTGTTCTTTTTTCTCTTCCGCCAAAGAAAGATTAATAGGTCCTCCCTTTCCACCCGTTAAAGCGATTATTCCTTCACTGTGTTCTGACAACCAATCAGCTTTAATATGAGGAGGATCAGTATCACACTTATCAAGATAAGCACGGCTCACAAGACGAACCAAATGAGCATAACCGGTTTCGCTAGCTGCCAAAAGAACAATAGAGCAAAAATCAGAAGGATTACGCCATTTAGCCAAACGTGAATGATCATTTTCATCACAAAAATCAACAGTAAGCTGACAACCAATAATAGGTTGGACCCCATGAGAAAGACAATGCTGTGAAAATTCCAAAGCACCAAATAAATTATTGGTATCGGTAATAGCAACCGCTGGTGCATGATCTGAAATCGTCTGTTGAATAATTTGGGGGATTTTTAAAGCCCCTTCGAGCAAGGAATAAGCTGAATGCACTCTCAAATGAATAAAGCGAGGAAGAGAATTTTTGTTCTCTTGCATTTGCATTTTATTTTTTACCACTCTCACAATTTCCCACTACAAAATAAATGCTAAACAGCAGCCCTTATAAAAGAAAAAACTTCTGTTTATCATCAAACTTTAAAGCTATAAATTCATCATCCTACATAGGAGCAATATCCCAATTTTATTAATATTTATAAGAGAGTTCTATCAAGAAAATGCTTCTATTCACAGCAAATAAACACCTAAAATAAAAAGAAAAACAATATACCTCATCTAAGCACTTTAATTTTTGACCATTTAATTGTATTTTTCTTTAAATATTAATTTCTCTTCCTAAAGTTCAATGTGTAAATAAAGCAACCTGCTCTTTATGACTTTATCCCCAAAAAGCTCTTCTAAAGGTCTAGAAAAAACAAAAAGGGCAGGTTAAATTTGCTCATGCCTCCAAGTCTTCTTACCCCACTTTTTAATTCTATCCGAACTCTTTCTGGTATTACACCTAAAGTCTATGGTTTATTGACCAAACTCTTAGATGTTAATCCCACACAACGCGAAGCAACCCTTATTGACCTTCTTCAATTAATGCCCCATTCCGTTATAGACCGCAGAATGCGTCCCAACATTACTTGTGCAAAAGAAGGAGATACTGTTACGCTCGAAATTATCATCGATCAGCATCAACCACCACCCCGTGGTCACAACCGAATTCCCTATCGTGTTATTGCCCATGATCACACAGGAAAAATAAATTTAGTCTTTTTTCATGCTCAACCTCTTTGGCTAAAAAAACAACTCCCCGAAGGAAAAAAAGTCATTATATCAGGAAAAGTTGAATGGTTTAATGGACAGCTTTCAATGGCGCATCCAGACTATATTGCCCCAAGCGAACAATCAAATCAGATACCTCTCATCGAACCTGTCTATCCCTCTACTGCAGGACTAACTGTAAAGACACTAAGACGCGCCATACAAAACGCTCTTGATTTTATTCCTCTTCTACCAGAATGGATAGATAAAAATGTAAAAAAGCAGCAAAATTTTCCTTCTTTTTCTGTTGCTTTACGCCGTATCCATGCGCCCATTAACCCCAATGATCTATCCTTAGAAAGTACAGCACGCAAACGTCTTGCCTATGATGAATTGCTCGCTTGTCAATTGGCACTAGGACTCGTGCGTTTGAAAACTAAATCTCTTGTTGGCACTTCTCGACCATCAACAGGAATTTATACTAAAAAATTGCTCAATATCCTCCCCTTTCAACTCACAACCGGACAAAAAAAAGCAGTAGAAGATATCGCAAATGATCTTGCTTCACCAGAACCGATGCTAAGACTACTTCAAGGTGATGTAGGCGCAGGAAAAACTGTTGTTGCATTGATGGCAATGGCACAAATTGCTGAAAATTCAGGACAATCAGCTTTAATGGCACCAACTGAAGTGCTTGCTAGGCAACATTTTGCCACCATCGCTCCTCTTGCCGAAAAGGTCGGATTACAAACAACGCTTTTAACAGGACGAGAAAAAGGGAAACTGCGGACAAATATCGTGAATGATATTCTGTCAGGTCAAGTTTCTATTGTCATCGGAACCCATGCTCTCATACAAAACAGTGTTACTTATAATAATCTCGCTTTAACCATTATCGATGAACAACACCGTTTTGGTGTCCATCAACGTATCGCTCTTACAGAAAAAGGTAATAAAGCTGATATGCTGGTTATGACCGCCACGCCCATTCCGCGCACACTTGTCTTAACAGCTTTTGGTGATATGGATGTATCTAAAATTACCGAAAAACCAATGGGACGACAACCCATTACAACAGCAACGCTTTCTTTGAAACGTCTTCATGAGCTTATAGAGAGAATCGCAATTGCATTAGAAAAAGGAGAGAAGCTCTATTGGATTTGTCCTTTAGTGGAGGAATCGACAGCTCTTGATCTCACTTCAATTGAAAACCGCTTTGCATTTCTCCATGAGTGCTTTGGAGCACACGTTGGTATGATCCATGGAAAAATGTCTACAGCAGAAAAAGAAGCCGCTATGGCATCTTTTAAATGTGGAAATACACGTATTTTAGTTGCAACCACAGTCATTGAAGTGGGAGTAGATATTCCAGATGCTTCGATCATTATCATCGAACACGCGGAACATTTTGGCCTTTCACAATTGCACCAATTACGTGGACGTGTAGGACGAGGCGATAAAAAATCTTCCTGCATTTTGCTCTATAAAGATCCACTGACTAAAACAGCAGCAACACGCCTTAATATTATCCGCAATACAGAAGATGGTTTTGAAATCGCTGAAGAAGATTGGCGCCTACGAGGCGAAGGAGAGCTTTTAGGTACAAAACAATCCGGAGTCCCAGAATTTCATATAGCAAACCTTGCTGTTCATAGCGATCTTTTGTCAATGGCAAGAAAAGATGCTCGTTTATTTTTACAACACGATCCTCATCTTTCTTCTGAGCAAGGACAAGCTTTACGGTTGCTCCTTTATCTTTTCGGACACAACGATGCTGCACGCCTCTTACGAGCAGGATAACAAAGACCCTCTAATAAAAAACTTAAATATCTCTCTGTTCAAATATGGTTTTTTCTTAGAATTACCCATAAATGATCTACGCAGTCTCTTACCATCTTTATGCTTCATGAACGAATAACAAATCAACTGCATTAAAACAGTAGAAGCAATATTGTGTCTTTTTTACCATTATATTCACATAGCTGATCCATTTTTTGATAGGTAAGAAGATATTTTTTGTTTTATCGTAAAGGATTGAGAAAGAAAAAAACTGTCTACAGCATTCTCGTTCAACAGAGAAAAATGGAAAAATAAGCTTTATTATAAATCAATTTCTTACACTTGATTATTCTTCAAAAGATTCAAAAATATACTTTTATTCAACCGTAACTGATTTTGCTAAATTACGGGGTTGATCAACATCTGTTCCTAATAAAACAGCCGTATGATAAGCGATTAACTGAACAGGGAGTGCATAAATAATAGGAGAAATAAATTCTGGAACATCTGGCAAAGTGATCGTTGATAAGGTCTTAAGAAAAGCCACCTCTGCTCCTTTTTTATCGGTTATTAAAATAATACGACCATTACGCGCTACCACTTCTTGCATATTAGAAAAAGTTTTTTCAAACCACCGATCATAAGGTGCAACAACAATAACGGGTATTGTCTCATCTACCAGAGCAATTGGTCCATGCTTTAATTCACCTGCCGCATAACCTTCAGCATGAATATAAGAAAGCTCTTTCAGTTTAAGAGCTCCCTCCAAAGCAATCGGATAAGAAGTTCCACGTCCCAGATAAAGAACACTTTTTGCATTCACCAAATCACGACAAATACATTCAATTTTTCTCTCTAATTTTAAGACCTCATTTAAAATACGTGGAACTTCTGCCAACTGTTGAACCAGTTTCTTTTCCATTTGAGCCGAGAGATAGCCACGTTGTTTAGCAGCACTAAGAGCGAGTGAAGCAAGCGTTGCCAATTGACAGGTAAAAGCTTTTGTTGAAGCAACACCTATTTCCGGTCCGGCAAGTGTTGGGAGAATAAAATCAGCCTCCCTTGCCATTGTTGATTGCTCTACATTCACAATTGTTGCTGTTTTTACACCCCGCTCACGACAATAACGCAAAGAAGCCAATGTATCAGCTGTCTCACCAGATTGAGAAACAAACAGCGATAACACATCAGACGTTATAGGAGGTTCACGATAACGAAACTCCGAAGCAACATCATTATCAACACTTAAAGCGGCAAATTTCTCAAACCAATAGCGCGCAACTAAGGTTGAATAATAAGCCGTTCCACAACTCGCAAAAAGAAGCCGATGAATATTTTTCCAATCAATCAAATTCTCAAGCGGTCTAACGACATAATTTCCAAGGTCAAGATAATGCGCCAAATTATGAGAAATCACTTCAGGTTGTTCAAACATTTCCTTGTGCATAAAATGACGATGATTACCCTTAGAAATCAATAAAGCCCCTTCGAGTAATGTCGTCACAGGACGTTTTACCGGTTGGTTGTTAGCATCATAAATTGTAACACCCTCCCGTGTGAGAACAGCCCAATCCCCATCTTCCATATAGCTAATATAATCAACGAATGGTGCCAAAGCAATCGCATCTGAACCCACAAAAAATTCATCTTTTCCATAACCAATTGCCAGAGGTGGACCAGAACAAGCCGCAATCATAAGGTTATCTTCACCTTCGAAAATAAGAGCAATAGCAAAAGCCCCCTGCAGCCTTTTCCAACTGGTACGTATGGCTTCTTGCGGAGAAAGACCATCTTTTAATGCACGCGTTATTAAATGTGCAATAACTTCCGTATCCGTCTCTGTTTCAAAGATACAACCATCCTCTATGAGTTCCTTTTGCAGTTCTACAAAATTTTCAATAATACCATTATGAACAATCGCAAGCTTTTCAGTCACATGGGGATGCGCATTGCGTTCAACAGCAATTCCATGCGTAGCCCAACGGGTATGACCAATCCCTAAACTTCCCTCCAGAGGTGTTTTTTTTAATTTTTCTTCTAAATGAACAAGCTTCCCCTCAGCACGTACACGATAAAGATGCCCATTATGGACTGTTG
Source organism: Bartonella sp. AP30XZML (assembly GCF_042195945.1). NCBI lineage: Bacteria > Pseudomonadati > Pseudomonadota > Alphaproteobacteria > Hyphomicrobiales > Bartonellaceae > Bartonella > Bartonella sp. AP30XZML. The sequence continues at coordinate 86,500 of NZ_JBHIPJ010000077.1, forward strand.
CCACCCCAGATGAATCATACCCTCTATATTCAAGACGTTTTAACCCCTCAACCAAAAAGGACGTAACACACCTCTTTCCAAGAATTCCAATAATTCCACACATTAAAAAGCTCCAACCCTCATCTTAAGATTTAAATCTTATAAAACAATCCAACAGCCTTTATTTAAAACTATAAATAATAAAATAATTCAAACATGGAGTACGGCAATCTTTAAGAATAAACATCCTATCCATCGTTAGATTAACACGAAACAAAGGAATAGACTGAAAATAATCATTTTTTCTGTTTGTTTTCTAACAAGCGCTCTCGAAATTTTGTCGCATAGCCCTCTTTTATAACCTGTCGTGCACGCCCAAAAGCCATACTGTTCATAGGAATATTTTCAGTAATAACACTTCCTGAAGCAACATAAGAGCCATCCCCTATTACCAATGGGGAAACAAGTGCCGTATTAGACCCAACAAAAGCATGATCACCAATTATGGTTTTATATTTATTAAATCCATCATAATTACAAGTAATCGTACCAGCTCCAATATTGGTATGTGCACCAATTTCGGCATCACCAATATAACTTAAATGATTGATTTTAGAAGATTCTCCTACCTTAGCTTGTTTGACTTCACAAAAATTTCCAATCTTTACGGACTTCGCCAACTCTGTTCCTGGACGCAAACGTGCATAGGGACCAATCTGTGCATCCTTACCAACCACAGCACCCTCGAGATAACTAAATGCATGAATAACAGCACCAGATTGTACTTTTACGTTTAACCCAAAATAAACATTTGGTTCTATCACCACCCCTGGTTCAATTTCTGTATCATAAGAAAAATAGAGTGTTTCTGGCTTTAAGAGTGTAACACCCGATAACATTAAATCGCGCGCTTTACGTTTTTGCCACAAAGAATCAGCCTCAGAAAGCTCAAGACCGTTGTTAATTCCTACAATATCTTCAAAAGGAACTTCAACAACACGCACATCTAATCCTTCGCGTGTTGCAAGAGAAGCAATATCTGTTAAGTAATATTCTTTTTTCACATTATTATTACCAACTTTCTCTAAAAGAGAAAGTGCATGTTTTCCACGCATAGCGAGTATTCCACCATTACAAAAAGAAATCTTTTTTTCTTCATCGCTAGCGTCTTTTTCTTCTACAATTGCAATCAATTGACCATTTTTCTCGAGAAGACGCCCATAACCTGTTGGATATTTGGTATGAAAACCTGCAAAAACAACATCTGCTCCATCAGCAAGCTGTGCACGCATTTGGTGCAATGAATCTTGCTGAATGAGAGGAGTATCCCCAAAAACAATGAGCACATCATCCACCTCCTTTTGCAAAGCTAAACGAGCAGACAAAACAGCATGGGCAGTTCCTAAACGCTCTTTTTGTTCAAAAATCATTACATCTTTTACAAATGACTGAACAACGTGCATAACCTCCTTAGCACCATATCCCACAACAACCGCTAATTGTGAAGAGCCTGCCAATTCTATTTGTTTTAGAACATGGCATATAAGAGGCAATCCAGCAATTTTATGAAGTACCTTAGGCAGAGACAATTTCATGCGCGTCCCCTCACCTGCGGCAAGAACAATAGAAAGACAACTTCTAACCATAAAACACATAAGACTAACGAGAAAATCCAAAAAAATTCATAATACTGTGCCAACGAATATCTTCAATATAACTCAACGAAGGATAATGTTCTAAAAGCCAAAATGAAAGATCCTGCATAGAACCTGTTAAAAACAAAATCCCTGTAAGAATAAGAAAAACACCAATGATTTTTTCAACTTTTCCTAAATGAATACGAAAAGCTCCTAAAAATCGCATAAAACTGCTCGAAAATAAAGCTGCTAACATAAAAGGAATAGCAAGACCTAATGCATAAACCGCTAAGAGAACAGCTCCCTCTCCCACAGTTTCTTTTGTTCCAGCAAGCGTTATAATAGGACCTAAAATAGGGCCAATACACGGTGTCCAACCAAAGGCAAAAGCTAAACCGATAATATACGCGCCTAAAGGACCAGCAGGTGTTTTTTGGGTCTGAAAACGCGCCTCACGAAATAAAAAAGCGATCTTGAAAATCCCCCAAAAATTTAAACCAAAAATAATAATGACAATTCCAGCAGCAAGGGCAAACCAATCACGATAATAACCGATGAATTTCCCAATTGTACTAGCACTGGCACCTAAAGCAACAAAAACAGTCGTAAACCCAAGAACAAAAGCAATAACAGAAGATAATAAAGCCCACCGGATAAAGACTTTCTCATCAGGCTTTTCTGAACGAAAATCATCAATACCAACACCTGCCATATAGCACAAATAAGGAGGAACTAATGGCAAAACGCAGGGCGACAAAAAAGAGAGTGCCCCAGCAAAAAACACACCAACTGTTGAAATTTCAATCAAAACTCATACCCCGTCTCTCTTCATAGTTTACCCCCATGAACAACAATCAATCCACATCTTCATCAATTCGTTGCATATTTTGCTCATTCGCCACCACACTTATATCTTCGTCATGACCAGAAACGACTGAAAAAACTTTTTGATAGATTTTATCTTTATTTTTAGCAATTGCAATATACTCTCCCTCCGCTAACACGAGTGAAACATAAGCACCAACTGTTTCATAAACGATATCACCAGAATCATTGGCAAGAGACCAACTTGTATCTGCAAGCGCTTCCCCTCCTTCTTGTCGTACCAGCTTTAAGACAATCTGAGCAGCCTGATGTTCAAGGGTAACTTCTGTTATTTTACCAGCATCCACTTGAATATCGGAACGAGCCGTCGCATTAATAGAACCATAATGGGAAGCAACATGGTAGCGGCCAGCTTTTAAACGCACAACTGATTGGGGTTTAACATTTGATAAAATCACCCCCGTATCATCATTTTCTTTTTCATCCTCATAAATAGTAAAACGTAATTCCTTTTCATTCATTACACCATTGAGCAGTGTTGCATTTAAAATGACTCCACCAGCCTCAAGATTAAAGTTTTTTACAAGACTCTGTCCATTTTTTAAACGAATATGGCGCACAGCACTCATATGACCAAATGAGACATGAACAAGATAATTTCCTGGTTCGAGATCAAAACGCGCACTTCCCCCCTTATAGGTTGCCACTAATGGTAATTTATTATCAATCCCTAGAATAGGGGCATAAACCCGCCAGACAAGCCCTTTTTCAATATCCGGATGACTATTTGTTAATCGAGCATTCAAAATGAGTTGTGTTTGAGATGCTACATTTTCTTTTTCCTGCTCTTGAGACTTTACAATAAAACTCCTTGATTGTCCCTGCTGCTGATCTTTCCCTTCTCCTTCTTCAGAAAAAGCACAGTGGCTCCAGATCAATAAAGTAAGCACCACGCACAACCATACACATCGGTGCACTATTTTTATAAGAATACCCATTCTCACATTGTTGACCAACATGATATTTTTTTCAAGAAACAATATCACAAAGCCATCATTTAAATTGAGAAACTTACACCACAACCACACGATGAAACAGCATTGGGATTGTGGATTTGAAAAGACTGCCCCATAAGATCATCAAAAAAATCAATCTCAGCTCCTTCCATAAAAGGAAGTGATAGTAAATCAATAAACACAACTGCCCCGTCTTTTTTGAGGACGAGGTCATCTTCACACATTTCAGAAACCAAGTCATATTTATAAGAAAAACCAGAACACCCACCACCTTCAACAGAAATACGTAATGCTATTTTATCGGGTTCACGCAAAAGTATCTGTGCAATTTTTTTGGCAGCAACATCTGAAATTTTCACATTCATTTTATATATCCTTGCATTAAACCATCAAGAAAGAGTATCCCATACTCAAAGAGCAGTTTATTTGTCATAAACCACTCTCAATTTTAAGATGATAATGGGCAACTTGCAATGGATATAGGCAATATCAACTTTAATTACCAATCTCGAGCAGTGTACAGTGCTCATCCGCAAACAAGCCGTGGTAGATTATTCCATGAAACGATGAGTACCACACGCTCACCTTTTCAACGAGATAGAGATCGTATTATCCATTCTAATGCATTTCGACGTCTTAAACATAAAACGCAAGTATTTATTGCTGACGAAAGCGATCATTATCGTACTCGCCTAACCCATTCCATAGAGGTCTCTCAAATTGCAAGAACATTAGCCCGTGCCCTGTGTCTTGATGAAGACCTTGCCGAAGCCATTGCCCTTGTTCACGACTTTGGACACACGCCCTTTGGCCATGCTGGAGAAGATGCACTTAATGAAGCCATGGTACATTATGGCGGCTTTGATCATAATGCACAAGCATTACGCATTGTCACAAAACTAGAACAGCGCTATGCAAATTTTGATGGACTTAACCTTACATGGGAAACCCTCGAAGGACTTGTAAAGCATAATGGTCCCCTTTTAGGTCCTCACGCGAAGAATAAGGAAGTTCCTATCGATATTTTACAATACAATGCAGAGCAAGACCTTGCACTCGATTGTTTTGCAGGACTAGAAGCGCAATGTGCTGCTATTGCAGATGATATCGCATACAATGCGCATGATATTGATGATGGTCTACGTTCGCAATTTTTAACACTTGATCAATTTGAACATGTTTCACTAACAGCAGCAATATTAAAAGATATAACAGATGAGCATCCCCACCTCGACCAAACGCGTCGCGGTTACACACTTGTACGAAGACAAATAACAACCATGGTTGAAGATGTTATCAAACAGTCACAAAAAAATTTAGCACGCATCAAACCAACAAGCATAAACGATATTCACCAAGCAAAACAAACTATTGTCACCTTTTCACCGACAATGACCGTTTATGAAAAAGAACTAAAAAACTTTTTATTTAAAAATCTTTACTACCATGAACAAGTTCTTAGTCGTCGCAATGCAGCAAAATGCATTGTACAAAAATTATTCAATTGTTATTATGAAAATCCAAATACAATGCCTGAAAGTTGGCAGAGCAAAACAGTGCACTTAAAAAATCAAGAGTTAGCACGTTTGATTGCTGACTTTCTTTCAGGCATGACGGATCACTACGCTCTACGTGAATATCAGCGTTTATTTGACCATACAGATAATTTCGTCTAATGGCTTTTGGCATCATCATGGAAGCTAAATATGAATATCTTTAAAAACTTCGAAAAAAAAATTAAGAGATCAATTGAATTATCTGATATAAAAGGAAAAAATGGAGAAGATCTAGATTTATCAAAAATCACTGTTGATCCTCCGCGTGATTCATCCCATGGTCATTTATCAACCAATGCTGCTATGGTGCTTGCAAAATCTATTGGAATCAATCCACGTGCACTTGCAGATAAAATCATAGAACTTCTTAAAAATGATTCCTCTATCGAAAATATAGATGTTGCCGGTCCTGGTTTTATAAACATAAAGCTTACAAAATTATTTTGGCAAGATGCTATAAAATCCATGCTTGAATCAGGCACTTCTTATGGTCGTATCCCAATGGGACAAGGAAAACGCGTCAATGTTGAATATGTCTCAGCAAATCCGACAGGACCAATGCATGTAGGACACTGCCGCGGAGCGGTTGTTGGGGATGTTCTCTCCAATTTGCTACAATTTACGGGCTATAACATTACGAAAGAATATTATATCAATGATGCTGGTCAACAAATCGAAGTCCTCGCCCACTCTGTACTATTGCGCTATCGTGAGGCTCTTGGGCAAGAAATTAATGAAATTCCAGAAGGGCTCTATCCTGGAGAATACTTGATACCATTGGGACAATCACTTGCTCAAGAGTTTGGTGACCAACTCCTCACGATGGATAAAGATGAAGCCTTATCTCTTGTGAAAGAACGTGCAATTCATGCAATGATGTCCATGATTCGCGAAGATTTGGCTGCTCTTAATATTTATCATGATATCTTTTTCTCTGAGCGAATGCTTTATGCAGATAATGCACGCGCCATTCGTAACACCATTAACGACCTCACTTTAAATGGTTATATCTACAAAGGAAAACTCCCCCCTCCCAAGGGACAAAATACAGAAGATTGGGAACCAAGTGAACAAACTTTGTTCCGTTCAACAAATGTTGGTGATGACCAAGACCGTGTTTTAGTCAAATCTGATGGTTCTTACACTTATTTTGCTGCTGATGTTGCTTATTTTCGGGATAAATTTAATCGTCATTTTGATGAAATGATTTATATTCTAGGCACAGACCATGCTGGCTATGTAAAGCGGCTAGAGGCAATGGCAAAAGCAATTTCTGGGGATAAAGCTAAATTAAGCGTCTTCTTATGTCAATTGGTAAAACTTTTTCGCAACGGTCATCCTGTACGCATGTCAAAAAGAGCGGGATCTTTTGTCACTCTACGGGATGTTGTCGAAGAGGTTGGGCGTGATCCTGTGCGTTTTATGATGTTATACCGTAAGTGTGAAGCACCTCTTGATTTTGATTTTGCAAAAGTAACAGAACAATCAAAAGATAACCCCATCTTTTACGTACAATATGCAAGTGCACGTTGTCACTCAGTCTTTCGTCAAGCACAAGAAGCGCTTCATATTAAAAGCTTTTCAAATGATACATTAATCGCCCATCTTCATCGATTAACAGATGACCATGAAATATTGTTAATACGCAAACTTTCTGAATATCCACGTATCATTGAACAGGCCGTCGTTCATAAGGAACCGCATCGATTAGCGTTTTATCTTTATGACCTTGCTTCCAGCTTTCACACCCATTGGAATAAAGGGAGTGAAAATCTCAATTTACGCTTTATTCAACCTGATGATAAAGAGTTATCCTTTGCAAGATTGGGGTTGATACAAGCTGTTATCAATATTTTATCATCAGGACTTACCATCATAGGAGTCGAAGCACCAATAGAAATGCGTTGAAAAAGTTCTATAAATACATACAATAGGTACTCTATTGATAAACTTTTTCATGTATCCTTGCATGAGAGGGGGAAAATTTATAATTTTAATATAACAAATCAAAATCAACCATTGATTGCACGCAGATGCAAATCACCATGTGAGAAAAGCTATGAGCGATAACGATCGCAAAAATCTACACGAAACAAAACACGATCATGAACACCATGATCCTTTGGAAAGGCTTACGCGCATTTTTAATCCGCACAAACAAAGCGGAAACCAAAATGAGCAATCTTCTTTACAGACAGATCGATCAACATCTCACCCCGAAACATCATCCCATGATGATGATTTTGATTTGTCCTTTCTAGAAGAGGAACTTGAAAATAATTTAGCACATGACTTACCGCTTGATGATCAAAAAAAACAATGGGACTTGCGTGCAACCAGCAACGCAACAGCCTCAGATATTGCACAAACTGTTTCTTTCAACCATTCAAAACAAAATAATTTATCTGAAGAGAAATATTCTTCACCTAGCAGTCATGATGAAGAACAAATTTTAGATGAGCTTTCTCCATTACCAATCCCAAAGAATCAATCCCCTCAAGAGAAAACAACAGCAACCAGTGCTGATCCGTTTCTTAAAAAAAGTAACCTTATTTCACAATCAGAATCAGAAAATTTCTTTTTTGATAAATCTGAAAGGCGCGAAAATAAGAAAGAGATTCCAGAATCTGTTGAACAAACCAATCGTTTTTCACAAACAAATTCACAACAGCCTAAAACTACGGATATACAACAAACTTATGATGACAATCAAAACCTCTATGACACTCCTGTAAACCATCCCTATAAAATTTCAGCTGATCAAGAAAATTGGATCAAAAAAGATTATCCTGATGTCTCCTCTTCTACAGAGGCAAATGAGTTTTTCTCATCTTCTAATCTTATGTCAGAAAGACAAAACACTGCAAGAAATCAAACAAGAAGTACCTTCTCCTCACCTTTAGATTCTCCACCAGTTGATAGACAATCTTATTTAAAGGGGGCTTCACAAGAAGATCATACAACCAATTATCCCCATTTTTTTGCAGAAAACCCCTCACAACAAAAAACTTATGGCGAAAAAGTTCCGATATATGATGAGGCTCGAGCCCAATACATCAATAACGCCGAAGGTGCCTCTAACCCAAATAGAGAAATTTCATATAATGAAAATAATTTAGATGAGTTTCTTTCCTCATCCCCCTCTTTAAATACAAAACAAACGGATGGCTTTTTTGCCCATAACTATACGCACAGAGATACTCCCCCTCCCAATGTTGATACTTATAAATTTTCAGAGGAAATCGTAGAAAAAACTGGTCCTATTATGGTTCCAGAAGTCCCGTATGAAGCGCCAGAATATGATGTGCCAACTAGTGGTGGTTTAGAAGAAGAATTTGCTGATGTACTTAATGTAGGAAATGTCCAAACGGATAATTTTTCTCAAAAACAACAGAAAAATGAAGTTTTTAGTGAAGTTTTTCATCAGTCTATGCAAAATTCAAAAGAAGGTGTTTATGTAAACTCTAAAGAACAAAATTCCGACTATTTTTCTTCTGACAATATGGAATATAATTTTCCCCCTTTTAGCGAGAATTCATCATATACAAGCTCAGATGAGGTTCCCACGCATCCACCAGCTCCTCCTCCCTTAAAAAGTTTTATTTTTAGTAAAACTTTCGTTAAAGGTATTTTTATACTTATTTTAATAGGAATTGGGTTTTCTGCTTATTCGCATTTTTTTATGCCATCACAAAAAAATGAAGAAACGGTCATTATCCACGCTGATAATACGCCTTTTAAATTCAAACCAGAAACAACTGAAACGAAAAATGATGTTGCACATAATTTAGATATCTATAAACAAACAACTGAACAAAATGAGAAACAAGAAAATACACAACAATTTCTTATTGATAACTCTGAACAACCTGAAAATTTAAAAGAATTAAACCCTGAAGAATCTTCAAACATTTCCTCATCGTCTTTAAATGAATCTGATGTTGAAGATGCAGTCACAGAAGCTATAAATCATACTATTCCAATGCGAGAAGTACAAACTGTTATTGTCAATCAAGATGGTACAGTTACACTAGCCCCCGCGCATCAAACAAACAGCAAAACTGCTGCTCAATCTGAAGAAAGCATTGATCAAGCTTCTAATGAACTTCAAGATTCGTCCCTTGTTTCGTCGCATAATTCTGATATAAACGACCAAGAAAGAGATCATGATCTTAAAAATAATATTGATAAAATAATCGCAGAAAATAATTCTAGCTCAAATATTGAAGAAAAATTTATCCCTATTCCTTCTCATGCAGAAAGAAATACACAAGTTGAAACACCAGCCGCGTCTCGCCCCATATCACCAAACAGAGTCGCAGCACAAAATTCAGAAAGTTATTACGTACAACTTGCATCTCAGCCAACGCATGAGCTCGCTAGAAGTTCTTTAAAAAATATGAAATCTAAATTTGGATTCCTTATCGGTGCCCGTTCTTTAAATATTCAACCCGCTTTTATACCAGGAAAAGGCACTTATTACCGTGTTCGGATTCAAACACAAGACCGTAATGAAGCCATAATCCTTTGTGAAACCATTAAAAGTTCTGGAGGAAGTTGCTTCATCACGCGCTAAACCAATAATGCAACGGTTATTAAAACCGTTGCATTATTTATTTCCATACCATTTAATTACTTATCAAAAACTTCAGAAATTAAAATCGTCTAATCTTTTTTATGTCTTTGCGCTGACTTTATTCTTTAGTCTACGTCGATTTTCGTCCTATCTAAAAGATTATATTTATAAAAAAATCACTCCGTACCCTTATAAGTATAAGGTACAGAAGGAAGCGAATTTAAATCTTTTTTGGGCGTTGTTACGCTTTGGCTTGTTTCTGGAGTATTATAACGCGAACTATGTTCAGGAGATTTTGCAAAAAAAGATCCTAAAAAACCAAAAACAAACCAGAGAATAACGACCGCAAGAAGAATAGCAAAAATACCCTTAGCAATTGAAACACGTTGTTCACTATCTCTTCTTTCTGCTGCCATACGTTCTTCATATGTGCGATAATTTTTATCAATCATAGTAGATTCCTTTTCTCAATTCCCTTACCTTTTAATTTCTAGACAATATGCATATATGAAATTATTCAGATACTTATTTTGAGAAAACGATAATTATAGAAAAAAGTTCCAGCTTACTTCATAAAGTTGAGAAAAAGAGGCGAGAGTAGAATTAAAATATCTATCATAGCCTTTGAATTCTATAATAAACCTCTTTGTGTTTTATAATAAAACATTGACACAAAGGTTTTGTTAATAATAGAGTTGTGATCAAAATATCTCATTATTTTTATTAATAAAAATGAAACATACTCAAAAGGTTTTTTTATGAAATCTCCTATATCGTCGCTTCCCTTAAAAATAGAAAAACACCCATCTCCTCTGTCAGAAGAAAAATGTGAAGAAATTTTAAAAAGTCCCGGTTTTGGTCAATTTTTCACAGACCACATGTGTACTATTCAATGGACTGAAGACAAAGGCTGGCATAATGCCATCATTTCTCAATACAAAGCTTTAGAAATTAACCCTGCAAGTACCGTTTTACATTACGGACAGGAAATTTTTGAGGGTTTAAAAGCATATCGAGCAAAAGATGGGCGCATCTTGCTCTTCCGTCCTGATGCCAATGCACAACGCTTTATAGAATCAGCGAGGCGTTTAGCTATGCCAGAATTGCCAAAAGATATTTTTCTGGATGCCGTTCATAAATTAGTAAAAATTGATCAAAAATGGGTTTCTAATCATCCCAACGCTAGCCTCTATATCCGTCCATTTATGTTTGGCAATGAAAACTTTTTGGGAGTCCGCCCTTCTCAAGAATATCTTTTTTGTATCATAGCCTCTCCAGTTGAATCCTATTTCAAAGGAGAAGAAAAATCTGTCAATGTATGGATTGAAACAGATTATAGCCGCGCTGGTCCAGGGGGCACAGGCGCTGCAAAATGTGGAGGAAACTATGCAGCAAGCTTACTGGCACAAAAAACTGCAACTGAAAATAATTGTAGCCAAGTACTCTTTCTTGATATGATTGAACATAAATGGATTGAAGAACTTGGTGGTATGAATGTCTGCTTTATTATGGCAGATAGTACACTTGTAACCCCTGCGCTTAACGGCACTATTCTTCCAGGGATAACTCGTGATTCAATCTTAAGGTTAGCTCAACAAATGGGATTAAAAATAGAAGAGCGTCCTTATTCTTTTGCAGCACTTCAAGAAGATGCAAAGAGTGGACACCTTAAAGAAGTCTTTGCTTGTGGTACAGCTGCCGTTGTCACATCAATTGGTCGTTTTAAATATAAAGGGGGAGAATTTATTATTGGAAATGAAACAGTTGGAGGAGTTACAAAGCAGCTTCGTACACAATTGGTTGGCATTCAAAAAGGGAACATAGAAGATAAAAATGGCTGGGTTCATTCTGTCCAGCTCTCATAATAATAAGATATTCTCATATCTATAAACGCTTCCATAAAAATAGATTCATGGAAGCGTATTTCCTAGAAAAACTCCCTCTATTTTTAATGACGAAAAAAGAAAGCATTAATCAAATTTTGAATGATCTCTATGCTGCGCTTTAATATTACGGACTGTACCCGTATGGGAGCGCATTATGAGAGTTTCCGTTTGAATGTAACGAGATGTAAATTTAACACCAGAAAGCATATTGCCATCTGTCACCCCTGTTGCTGCAAACAAAACATCACCCTTTGCCATTTCTTCCATTGTATAAGCTTTATTGGGATCACTAATCCCCATTTTAGCTGCACGAGCAATTTTCTCTTCTGTATCTAGCAGCAAACGACCTTGCATCTGTCCTCCAATACAGCGCAAAGCAGCAGAAGCTAAAACACCTTCAGGTGCTCCCCCAATCCCCATATAGATATCAATACCTGTTTCTTCTGGATCAGTTGTATCAATAACAGCAGCAACATCTCCATCCCCAATCAAGCGAATCGATGCCCCTGTTGCACGTACTTCATTAACCAATTTTTCATGACGAGGTCTATCCATAATACAAACAACAATCTGATTAACAGCCACTCCTTTAGCCTTCGCAAGAGCATGGATATTATCGGTAGGACAAGCATCTATATCTACTACTCCCTTTGGATAACCAGGACCAATAGCAATTTTTTTCATATAAACATCAGGAGCGTAAAGGAGATTACCTTTTTCAGCAATTGCAATTACTGCCAAAGAATTGGCAATATTTTTAGCACAAAGTGTTGTTCCCTCTAGTGGATCAAGTGCAATATCGATCGCCAACCCACTTTGAAGACCTACTTTTTCTCCAATATAAAGCATAGGCGCTTCATCCCGCTCACCTTCACCAATCACCACTGTACCATCAATAGGCAATCGATTAAGTTCCTGCCGCATTGCATCTACAGCAGCCTGATCCGCAGCTTTTTCATCGCCACGCCCGCGCCAGCGTGCAGCAGCAACAGCAGCACGTTCAGTAACACGTACCAATTCAAGCGTCAAAATACGATCAAGTCCATTTAAAATCTTCTGAGTTGTGGGCATATGAAAAAATCCTACCGAATGAATACCAGAAAAAATATGAGTCCTTATTAAATACTAAGAATAAAGTTTTTGGCAAAGATGAAAATTTTCCACAAGAAACAAAAGAACTCAAGCTTGCCTTTTTGTCATTATCAAGAAAGTTATCAATTCTCTGCCATAGGCTCAATACGAATAAATTGAGATTTTGCAACAAGATGTCCATCTTTTTCAATTTCTGCAAGTGCCTGTCGTACATTCACCTCTGTTGTTTCATGCGTAATTAAAATAATTGTTTTTTCAATTTGATCTTCTACAAAAGATCTTTGAACAATCGACTCCAATGAGATGTGATTATCAGCCATATGCCTTGCAACCGCGGCAAAAACACCAGTACGATCATGAACATTTAAACGAATAAAATAACCCCCTGCATGATGCGAAATACGTGCTTTTTTATGAGGAGTAAGTTCTAATGCTGGACGTCTTAAAACAGGTGCATACTGAAAACCAGAACGCGCTTTTGCTATATCAGCCAAATCACCAATAACGGCTGATGCTGTTGCCATTCCTCCGGCGCCAGGACCAGAAAACAGTAATTCACCTAATAAATCACTTTGAATAGAAAGAGCATTGGTTACGCCATTTATCTGTGCAATCATTGAAGATGTTGGTACCATTGTTGGATGAACGCGTTGCTCTATTCCAGAATCCGTTTTTAATGCAACTCCTAAAAGCTTAATCCGATACCCTAATTCATCAGCTGCTCGAATATCAATTTGCGAAATATTATGAATTCCTTCAACATAAACATCATCTAACGAAACAGCTGTTCCAAATGCCAAGCTTGTCAACAAAGCTAATTTATGAGCAGTATCATTTCCCTCAATATCAAAACTTGGATCTGCTTCAGCATATCCAAGTCTCTGTGCATCTGCTAAACAATCTTTAAATGAAAGACCTTCCGTAAACATGCGTGTTAATATATAATTACAGGTTCCATTGAGAATACCATAAATTCGCGATATCTGATTACTGACAAGTGATTCTCTCATCGCTTTGATGACAGGAATTCCCCCTGCAACAGCTGCTTCAAAATGAAGAAAAACTCCTTTTTTTTCTGCAATTATAGCCAGCTCTACTCCATGTCGAGCAAGAAGGGCTTTATTGGCTGTTACAACATGATGTCCCGCCTCAAGCGCTCTCTTAACAGCGGTGTACACCACATCCAATTCACCACCAATTAACTCTACAAAAACATCAATCTCATCAGAAGCAGCCAACTCCACGGGTGAATCAAACCATTTTATATCACTGAGATCAATTCCACGATTACGGCTTTTATCGCGCGCACTAACAGCAACGACTTTGATGAATCGCCCACATTGACAAGCTAAACTATTCGCTTTTTCACATAGAGCTCGAACAACTGAAGTACCAACCGTACCAAGTCCCGCAACACCAACTTTTAAAGCTTCTGCCATTATTAACCACTGATCCCTCTCTTCACTGAAAAATCGTTTAAATGATGTGCCAATCAACACAAAGAATACTTACATCCATAAGAACAAAAGAAATACCCCGCTCTATTCACTTCATGTTCTCCAATAGAATTATTCCCGCTTGTTCAATCAACATTCCTAAAAATATAATATTTATTGTCTTCAAAGATTTCAGAATCTTTATAAAATATCTAATTCAGAATGAAAATCTGTAAAACTGATAAATGCAAATTGCCATAAAGAAAAGTTCTAAAAAATAATCAATAACAAGTTAAAGAATATTAAGGACTTAGTAAGAAAGAATAAAAACATCTCTTCTAAATTAACAAATACGGAACAAAAAACATTCTTTCATATGAAAAATTAAGAGAATGGATAAAACAATGTAGATCAGTAAATAATAACACATTTCTTCCTACCATTCCATAGTTTGAAATATAAATCTTTAATGCAAAAATCTTAATGCACTTATATATCAAAATAGAACCTTACATTAAAGTAAAAAACAAGACTTAATATGTGCACACCATAATTCTGAAATATTATAAATATGGAGAATAAATTTGCAAAACTCAAATATTTTACCTAAACTTACTGCCACCTCTTTGAAAAACTAGCGAATTGAAATGACAAAAATCTCAATCTACCCTTTACCCATGCTAATTCATTTTCAAATAAATAACCTTCTCAACATGTGAGGGAACAAATGAAGGGGTTTTAATTTTAAATTCCTTATAAACATGTAAAAGTAAAGATAAGAAAAATATTTTTAATATATTCTGTAAATAATTGCTTTAATATTTTTATTTTCATCATACAGAATCCATTTATATTTTTTAAAATAAAATTAATCTATGGTTTATGCCTAAAAAAACTTTTGTATGATTGGTATTATTTGCTAATTTGGTAATAAATATTTGTTTTATACTTCATAAATTATACAGTTTTTTGCTTTATGATAAGCTCAAATGAGAAATCTTCTGTATAAAGGCTCTTTCTAGCAAGTTAAATAATATTCTCATGTACAAGCAAAGATAACAAACGATAAAATATGCAAAAAATAAACACACTTAAAATAATGTTTTGATCATTTTTGCCTACTAGTCAAACTGAAAAGAAACAATCCAAACAGGAATTGCTCAAAAATTATTCAATAAAACACACTTTTTTCAAAAAAAATGACACAGAGGGCTTGCGAAGTAAAAAGATCCTCTCTATAAGCCTCATCAATGGTTTGCGCCCATCGTCTAGCGGTTAGGACATCGCCCTTTCACGGCGGAAACAGGGGTTCGATTCCCCTTGGGCGTACCATAATTCTTTTTTCTATGTGTAATACATTCATTTTATTCGTATTCTTAAAAATGAGGAATGCATAAATAAAAACGAGGGAATAAGATTTTTAAAGGGATCTCTTCGTAAAAAAGATACAAGAATCATTAGATAATTGATTTCTTTGTTGCATTTCGAAGATAGTGTTTTACTGCGCAAAGTTAATAACAATAAAAATCGATAAAATATAAAAATTAGAAGGTTCTAGCTCGTGATCCGGTGAGTTTATAAGCCATATTCTTGCGTATACCGTTAATTTTTAAATTAAAACCAGCCACATCATTTATACGTTTCTTCCAACCTTCAAAACTAAAATTCACCCCAAAACACATCTTATATGAAGCATTTTTAATTACGGTGCCTTTTCACATTAAACTTTTCTATAAACAAACAGACCGTAATCTTAGAATTGAAATGCGATATAAAAATAGATTCTTATTCACCTAACACAACAAATCAAGAAACTATAATTTAGAATACAATCAACTTATTAAATGGAAACTCTGATAATAAAAATGCATAATCCTTGACCCCCAGTGATCTAACTACCTTATCTATTAAACAGATTCTTCATCAATCATAGAATAATTATAGATTTGCAAACACATCACTTCTTTTCAAAAATTAAACCCTCCAACAAAATTTACACTCTATTGATCATAGATTCTAAAAGATCATATTTGAGTGCTTTTTTCCCTTATTTTTACTTTTCATTATAAACTTGAAAGTGCTATAAAGTAGTATCGCTTAAAAAAAAGGACTTCTAATGGCAAAGATCAAAGTAGAAAACCCCGTTGTTGAACTTGATGGGGATGAGATGACCCGTATCATCTGGAAATATATCAAAGATAAATTAATCCATCCCTATCTCAACATTGATCTCAAATATTATGATCTTTCCGTCGAAAATCGTGATGCAACCAATGATCAGGTCACTATCGATTCTGCCAATGCTATCAAAAAATATGGGGTTGGTATAAAATGTGCAACCATCACACCTGATGAGGCACGCGTTAAAGAATTTAACCTAAAAAAAATGTGGAAATCACCTAATGGCACAATCCGCAATATTTTAGGAGGAGTCATTTTTCGCGAACCCATTATCTGTAAAAATGTCCCTCGCCTTGTTCCTAACTGGACAAAGCCAATTATTATTGGACGTCACGCTTTTGGTGATCAGTACAAGGCAACAGATTTTAAATTTCCAGGAAAAGGGAAATTAAGTATTAAATTTGTAGGTGATGACAATCAAGTTATTGAACATGATGTTTTTGATGCCCCAAGCGCAGGGGTTGCTATGGCTATGTATAACCTTGATGAGTCAATTCGTGATTTTGCTCGAGCATCCTTTAATTATGGACTACAAAGGAATGTCCCAGTTTATCTTTCAACAAAAAATACCATTCTAAAAACTTACGATGGTCGTTTTAAAGATATCTTTCAAGAAATATTTGATACGGAATTTAAAACTGAATTTGAAAATCGTAAATTATATTACGAACACCGCCTCATTGATGATATGGTTGCTTCTGCAATTAAATGGTCAGGAGGCTATGTATGGGCATGTAAAAACTATGATGGTGATGTTCAATCTGATATTGTTGCCCAAGGCTTTGGTTCTCTCGGTCTCATGACTTCTGTTCTTATGACACCTGACGGTAAAATTGTTGAAGCAGAGGCAGCACACGGCACTGTAACACGCCATTATCGTCAGCATCAAAAGAATGAAGAAACATCAACGAACTCTATTGCATCTATTTTTGCATGGACGCGTGGACTAGCGCACCGTGCTAAACTAGATAACAATGAGAAGTTAAAAAACTTTTCCACGACATTGGAAGAAGTTTGTATTAAAACCGTCGAAGAAGGTTTTATGACTAAAGATCTCGCACTTTTGATTGGGCCTAAACAAAAGTGGCTTTCTACAACAGGTTTCCTCGATAAAATTGATGAGAATCTCAAAAAAGCAATGGGCAATTAAGTTATTACTTAAATTAAAATTCAAAGCTCTAAACAGAGCTTTGAATTTCTCTTGGCAAATTCAAAGAAGTACCTTATAAGTAAAAAGAGGATAAATTTTTATTAAATAGCAAAAAACAGTGAAAAAACAGGGCTGGTCTGCGCTTTTATTGGGTAAAAATGGTCTTTGCTTTTTAACGTTTACAGGTGGAGTTGTGTTACACGCCACCAACGTTTATATTGTTATTACTATTTTACCCTCTCTTATGAATCATATTGGGAGTGAAATATATTATTCTTGGGTAGCTACTGTCTTTATTACAGCTTCACTCGTGGGTACTTCACTTGCAACAAAAATATTAGGGAAATTAGGTCCTCGCAATGCGTATGTTATTTCTGGACTTATCTTCACCCTAGGCACTTTTATGTGCAGCATTTCTTCATCTATGCCATTGTTTTTAATAGGACGCTTTATTCAAGGATTTGGAAGTGGTTCTTTGTTATCCCTATCCTATTCCATGGTACGGATTGTTTTCAGCCCATCTTTATGGTCACATGCATTAAGTATTATCTCTGGAATGTGGGGAATATCAACCTTGTTAGGACCAGCAATCGGGGGGCTTTCTGTATATTATGGCCTATGGCGAGCATCCTTTTTGGTCATTGGCGTATTAGCTATATTTTTCTCACTCATCGCCTTTAAATTTTTACCAAAAAAGAATGAAAACGATGTTCCAACACCCCCTCTTCCTCTTCTCCAGCTTTTCATACTCACCTTATTGATTTTTATTATTTCTGTTGGAGGGGCTATGGAGTCTACAATAGCAAAAATTTGCGGATTAGTTATCGGACTTAGTCTTCTCTTTGTTCTAGCAAAAATCGAATCATCTACCCCTCATCCTATGTTGCCCCGCAAATCCTTTTCTTTCTCTTCTGAAATCTTTTCTGTTTACGCATTGATACTTGTTATGACAACAGTCGTATACAGTATAGAACTTTATTTTCCACTTTTTCTTCAAGAGCTTCATGGACAAGCTCCACTTATTGCTGGTTATATAGCAGCACTTATGAGCCTAGGGTGGACATGTGGAGCCATCTCAAGTGCTGGTGTCTCCACAAAAAAAATTCGCAACATCATTGTATACTCGCCCCTATTAAAACTGTTAGGCATAGTGATTCTTTTATGGCTCATCCCAACAGAAGTTTCCGCGCTTAAATATATTTTTATTATTTGCTTAGCACTGTTTTCTATTGGAATCAGTGCGGGCATAGCATGGCCACATTTGCTCACAAGGATCTTACAATGTGCAAATGATGAAGATGCTCTCCGTGCCAGTGAATCCCTTACCTCTGTACAACTATTTTCAGCGGCCTTAAGTGCAACTCTAGCAGGAGTCATCACCAATCTTGCTGGTCTCTTTAATCCTGGAGGAACAATAGGAATGATCTTAGCAGCAAAAACTCTTCTTATAGTGCTCATGGGTCTTTTATTTTGTCTTGCTATTCCATTAGCACTGCGCATTTCTTACTGCATATTAAAAAACCCAACAGGACATTCCAATAACTAAAAATAAATATAAAAATTCCTTCTTCATTTTAAAAATGAAAAATATTAAGCATGCTTTTCCATATACCATGAGACGCAAAAAACCATTAATCCACACAAAGTTAGAACACTTCCTAAAACAGCTGTATATTCATAATTATAACCCAATTTTAAAACTAATGCTCCAGATTCTGCACCAAGAGCGTTGGCAATATTAAAAGCAGACTGCATTAATGCTCCTGCCAAAATCTGTCCCTGTAGTGCAACATCCATAATTTTTGTTTGTATAGAAGGCATAGCAGCAAAAGAAGTTCCAACAAAAAAGCATCCTATTGCCGCTGTTAACGGAGCATAGGATAAAAAGAAAAAAACAAAAAAAACAAATACGCTCCAAAGCATAGACAAAAATATCATCGGCGAAATACCAATTTTAACGGCCAATTTAGGCCCCAAGAGATTTCCTACCACCATACCCAATCCAACTAACGGCATGATAAATGGTACCAACTCAAGTGAAACACCAGAAATATGCATTAACGTTGGCTTGATATAAGTAAAAACAGAAAATAATCCTGACGCTCCCACCGAAACCATCAACAAAAGAAGCCACACCTGCTTTTGCTTTAATGCACCCATTTCTTGCAAAGGATTCGTTTTTGGAAAAATTGAATCACAAGGAAAAAAATTCCAAATAAGCAAGCTACACAATAAAGCAATCATACCCACAAGGATAAAAGCAATCTGCCAACCAATAAGTTGACCAATCCAAGTAGCACTTGGTGCTCCCAAAACGGTTGCAATTGTTAAGCCGAGCATAACATATCCAACAGCTTTAGAACGTTCTTTCATTTCTACCATTGAAGAAGCAACCATAGCCGCAAGTCCAAAATAGATTCCATGGGGAAGTCCACTGAGAAAGCGTAATACTACTAATATGCTAAAATCAGAAAAAAAGGCACTAGCAATATTTGCTAAAGCATAAAAAAGCATCAATCCTATCAAAACAGTTTTGCGTGATACCTGAGCTGTTGCCACAGCTAAAAGAGGTGCTCCAATCACAACTCCTAATGCATAAGCAGAAATATATTGACCAGCGGTAGGAATATCAACATAGGAACTTCGTGCCATCTCTGGCAGTAGCCCCATTGCAACAAACTCTGCAGTACCAATAGCAAAACTGCCCACGGCAAGAGCTAAAATTATTAAACGTCGTATTCTCGAATCAATTCCCAATACAAGAACCTTTTGTTGATAAGAATTCCTCATATCATCACTTCTGAATAGGAGTTTTAACTGTAAATATCTGTAATACACACAAACAAAAATTCAAAACATTGTTATACGCATGCCCAATAGTCCCCAATAAAGTTTTAGAAATATTTTGATATATAAAGCATTTTATGGAGTTTTAAGTAAGATTCTTTAATGGAAAATCTTTGAAAACCTCAAGATCATAGACGTATTCACCTATTTCTATCAGATCTACCAGATAATAAACTTTGTCTCCTCTTTTTAACCGTTGAAATTTACAGTGAAAAATTTATTTTACAACGATATACTATACCCTATAAATAATTCTAAAATTTGCTGAATAATGCATTTCAAACAAGTGAACAATATCTCATCATTATCTTGATACAAAGATAAAACCTCTCCCCCAATTATTGTTGCTTTATTTTTGCTATCTAAATGCAGATCCCCCAAATCGATAAGCTATAATTTCAACTCTAGGCCATTCTTATAAATTATTATAGAGTCTTTTAAAAATTCTCATGATAATAGTGCTTGGTTTCTAGATTTATTAAATATCCTCTTTTAGGCATCTTTCCCCCTCCCTCACAGAGGAATCGCATCAGATATCTAACTCACTATCTGTAAATTAAAATATTCACGTAAATATATTATTGATTATTTTCAGATAAATTCTATAAACAAAGTATAAAATAAATATAATAATTTTTATTTCAATATATCTATTGATATTTTATAATATATTATAATTATTGTGATTATTGTTTAATTTATTATGACATAATATATATAGTTTTATAATATTAATAATATTAAATAAATCTATTTTAAATAAATTTATATATAAAAACTTAAAAAATAAAATTATAACATTTTAAATTTTGTAATTTTATTTTAGCTTTATTTTAATTTTCTAAAAATTTATCTGTTCGATTGTATATAATCCATTCTTTACCTTTAGTAATAAAAAACACCAAGTAGCTCATAAAAGTACAATTTTCATACTTCTTTAAGAGTTCGCTAACGCCTCATTAACATTGTTGCTGTAAACAGTCATCAGAAACAGAAAAACTGTTTTTCTCCGGATCAGGTAGCGCGTACCGGAGTAACAGTTTCTGTTTTATATAGTAATTAGAAAAGAATATGTGCCCTTATAAAACCGCACTGTTATATCCTAAGATAGTGAAATTTTATAATTTTGGAAGATGTTTCTAATTTCATATTTTTAACTAAATTTGTAAGTGCGAGAATAAATTCAATAAAAAAATGAGGTGCTATATTACGATTAATATTTTAGCGTCCTTGTGCCCATAGAGCACACGTTTCAGCGCAAAAATCAGCATAACAGCCTTCCTCAATGGCATCACGAATTCCCTGCATAAGTTGTTGATAATAAAAAAGATTATTCCAAGTCAACAACATCCCCCCAAGAGATTCACCAGATTTGATCAAATGATGCAAATAAGCACAACTATAATCATGTGTTGCTGGACAAAGTGACTGTGGATCAAGAGGATGTGGATCTTCTGCATAACGCGCATTACGCAAATTAATTCTACCAAAGCGGGTAAAAGCTAAACCATGACGTCCTGCACGCGTTGGCATAACACAATCAAACATATCAACACCACGTGCAACACTTTGTAAAATATCATCAGGTGTCCCTACTCCCATAAGATAGCGTGGTTTATCCTCTGGTAAAATCGGACAAGTAGTATCCAATACTGCTGTCATAACACTCTGCGGCTCACCAACAGCAAGCCCTCCAATAGCGTAACCTTTTAAATCGATTTCTTTTAATGCTTGAGCAGAACGTTCACGCAGTTTCATATTATCACCACCTTGAACAATCCCAAACAATGCTTTATCTGGCTGATCTCCAAAAGCTGTTTTACAACGCAACGCCCACCGCAATGAAAGTTCCATAGCTTCTTCCATTTCTTTTTCAGTTGCTGGTAATGCAATACATTGATCCAACTGCATCTGGATATCTGCACCAAGAAGTCCTTGAATTTCGATAGAACGCTCTGGACTCATTTCATAGTAAGCTCCATTAATGTAAGAGCGAAAAATCACACCTTGTTCAGTAATTTTACGGATTCCCGCCAATGACATAACCTGAAAGCCACCAGAATCGGTTAAAATAGGTCCGCTCCAGCGTGAAAATTCATGTAATCCTCCCAAACGCGCAACACGTTCAGCTCCTGGACGTAACATTAAATGATAAGTATTCCCTAAAATGATATCTGCACCAAGATCACGTATCTGATCCATATACATAGCCTTAACGGTTCCTGCCGTTCCAACAGGCATAAATGCAGGTGTACGAACACATCCTCGCCCCGTTATAATTTCGCCTCGACGTGCATACCCATCTTGAGCAATTTTTCTATAATGAAATGTCTTTATCATAACTCTCGTCTTTTTGATTCCATCACTGCATATCTCTATAGAAAGAAAAAAGATATCCCCTTACGAGCATTGTCATAAGCTTTATGAATTAATTTTTGATTCGCTCAATATTGTAACCAGCATAAAAAATTAAACGAGATAAAAGAACATTTCTTGTTAAGAAATCACCATAATAAAAGTAATAATCTAGCTCCAGAAAAATAGTAAAATCCTTATAATATCATACCTCAAAATACCTACGCTTAACGCACTAAAGCCTTAATAGAACTACAAAATTATTATCACAATAATCTCATCTTAACATACTTCCATAAGCAATAACTTTGTACGCATAGAAGAAAATTCTGAACGCATTGTACAGCCTACAATATTGTTTACTTTTACAGATAAAAATTTTTCATCTGCTGAGCACGGCGATCCCCACGCTTAATAAAAGCGCAAATGAGCATAATCATTTATCCCCTTACAATATTGAGATAGCTCTTGGCACTTGAGATAATTCACAAAAGGAATTAACGTGTAAAAACACTTAAAAAAACTAAAAATGCTTTTTGTAAAGATTCTCAAATATCAAAAGCTCTATCGTAACATTAGAGGCTGAAAAAGCGTATGATGTCCCCCTCTTGCTCCTTCACAAGCTTTAAAGATGGTGGTGCATAATAGATTTATAGCTTTAAAACTATACACGCCACGAACGTCATTATGGAAGTGAATGTTGATATGTACTGAGAAATGCTTCTTAAAAAACACGTAAATGTGCAACATTAAGTATATTCCATTTGGAGCGTTCCTCTATTAAAAAACGAGAAAAATAAAAGCGTAAGTCCATGCATAATCTTCATTATTTAAAAGATATTGCATTAGATACTTAAAAAAAGTAAAGTTGAATTAAAAAGGAGATGGCAAGACTAGCCATTTGTTTCACTTCTGCGCCTTTATTATATTCTTCTAAGATTAATTCTTATTTTAAAGATTACACCAATATACATAAACGCTGATTTTCCACCTTGCTAGGCAAAACTGGAGCAGCTAGTAAGGCTCTTATCCGTATTAATATGTGTGCGGCTGCATTAGGATTGGATGTTGATTTACAAGCAGCAACAAAAGCACACGCTCTCTCAGGAAAATAACATCATAAAACCATTAATAGACCAACAATAAATTGAAGAGAAATGCCGAATTTTTTATAAAACACTTTTCCAAACAAAAACCATAACATAACAGACTTTGCGTTTTCTTATTCTGACAGGTGTTTGTACAAATCCTTTACATTATACTCTTCAGGAAGATCCGATTGAAGTAAATATATGGACAATTCTTAGCTCGAAATTATAAAAGGTAAGCGTGATACTACAAAATAGTTTTGTGTGCCTTTATTGATCAGAAAAGAGTATTTTTTCTTAGAAACTTACAATTGAAGTCAGTATAATTTATACTATTTTGCATCCGCAGCAATAACGGCTTTGGTAATTGAATCTGGATCTGCAACAGGTTCACCACGTTTAATTTTGTCAACATTTTCCATACCTTCAACAACCTGTCCCCATATGGAATATTGACGATCAAGCCACGGAGCATCTGCAAAACAAATAAAAAACTGAGAATTAGCAGAATTTGGATTCTGACTACGTGCCATAGAAACTGTACCACGCTTATGAGAAAGATTTGAAAACTCTGCTGTTAAATTTATTTTTTCTGCCCCCCCCATACCAGCACGTGATAAATCGAATTTATCACTATCCTTCTTTCCAAATTGCACATCCCCTGTTTGCGCCATAAAACCATCAATAACGCGATGGAAAATAACATTATCATAAGCACCTTCACGTACCAGTTCTTTAATACGTGCAACATGACAAGGTGCTAAATCAGCAAAAAGCTCAATAACAACTCTGCCCTTTGTTGTTTCAAGAATTAAAGTATTCTCTAGATTTTTATTCTCAGCCATATGGAAAGCTCCCTTGATTCATTTCTCAACTTGTAAAGTAGCAGCATTAATAACATCAGGATTTTTTACAGATCCATTATTACTTGTCGTACCTTTTTTTATTTTATCAACAACATCCATCCCCTTTATAACCTCTCCAACAACCGTATACTGACCGTTTAAAAAAGCAGTATCATCAAAACAAATGAAGAATTGAGAATTCGCGGAATCCGGATCTTGTGATCGTGCCATCCCAACTGTACCACGCTTAAACGGCTGTTTTGAAAACTCTGCCGGTATATTAGGATAATTTGAGCCCCCCATACCAACGCGTTTCAGATCAAAATCTCTACTGCCCTTTTTTCCAAATTCTACATCACCAGTTTGTGCCATAAAGCCAGGAATTACACGATGAAAAACAACATTATTATAGGCCCCTTCCTCTGTTAATCTTTTGATTTGCGCAACATGTTTTGGCGCCAAATCAGGACGCAGACGAATAACAACATCACCATTGTTGAGAGATAAAACAAGAAGGCTTGCATCACTTGCTGGGCTAGGATTACCAGCGACAGGGGACAATGAAAAAAAACAAAATACACATATCAAAACAGCAAAAATTCTACGAGACACACTTATTCTCCCTTAAAAGATTGGTATTTCAAGCTTAAAGCTTGTGCAACATTGGGCGGTACAAATGGTGTCACATCACCTCCCATAGAGGCAATTTGGCGTACCAATGTAGAAGTTATCGCACGCCCAGAAACACTTGCCGGCAAAAAAACAGTTTGCAATTCAGGAGCCAGAATGCCATTCATCCCTGCCATTTGCATTTCATAATCAAGATCAGTACCATCACGCAATCCACGAACGAGAAATGAAGCACCAACTTCACGCGCCTTCTCAATGAGAAGGTTACTAAATGAAAGAACCTGCAATCGATTAGAATCTGCACCAAACAAGTCTTTCCCTACCTGCATAATGAAATCAACACGCTCTTCAAAGCTAAAGAGTGTTTTTTTGTCAGCCTGTATACCTATAGCGACGACCACCTTATCAGCTAACACAAAACACCCTTTTAAAACATCAAGATGACCGTTTGTAAGAGGATCAAATGAACCTGCGTAAAGAGCAATTTTCATGATTTTACTCCTTCCTCTTCAAAATTATTTTTCTTCGCTCATATCAATCGTATCAGAATGCTTCACACTTTCATCATCTAATGAACTCGTATCATCTTCAGGTTCAGAAATACGTTCAACCGATACGACTCTTTCACCTTCAGCTGTATTAAAAATCGTAACGCCCTTAGTTGAGCGCCCAGCAGTACGAATTCCCTCAATAGGGACACGAATAAGCTGCCCCCCATCTGATACCAACATAATTTGATCTTGCGCCTTCACCGGAAAAGCCGCTACTAATTTACCAATTTCAGCTGTTTTAGATGGATCTGTTGCGCGAATCCCTTTTCCGCCACGTCCCGAAATCCGGAACTCATAGGAAGAAGAGCGTTTACCATAACCAAACTCACTCACCGTCAAAAGCATTTGTTCACGTGCATGAAGTTCTGCATAACGTTCATCTGTTAACTCTGTTTCAGCACCCCCATCTTCCTCATCAAGAGTTATAATATCTTCAATATCAGCATCTGCACCAGAAGCACGCCGTTCACTCATTACACGTTTAATATAAGCAGAACGCTCAATGGACGTCGCCTCGACATGCTCTAAAATTGTCATCGAAATGACTTTATCGCCTTTAGCTAAATTGATACCACGAACTCCCACAGAATTACGCCCAGCAAAGACCCGAACATCAACAACTGGAAAACGGATACATTGTCCATTGGCTGTTGTTAGAACAACATCATCATGTTCTGTACAGGTTTCAACAGAAAGAATTTCATCTTCTTCATCAAGTTTCATCGCAATTTTACCATTACGATTAACCTGAACGAAATCTGATAATTTATTACGACGCACAGTTCCACGTGTTGTCGCGAACATAATATCTAATGCACTCCAGCTCGCTTCATCTTCAGGCAAAGGCATAATCGTTGTAATACGCTCACCTTGTTGTAAGGGAAGCATATTGATCAAAGCCCGCCCACGCGATTGGGGTGTCCCCAGCGGCAGTCGCCAAACTTTTTCCTTATAAACAATCCCACGTGATGAAAAGAAAAGAACCGGAGTATGCGTATTGGCAACAAACAACCGCGTTACAAAATCCTCATCCTTCGTGGACATACCAGAACGCCCCTTACCACCACGTCGCTGTGCACGATAGGTATTAAGAGGCACACGCTTAATATAGCCACTATGGCTTACCGTTACCACCATATCCTCTGATGCGATCAGATCTTCACTCTCCATCTCAGCGCTACCAAAACCAAATACGGTACGTCGCGGCGTTGCAAATTCCTCACGAAGAGCACTCAACTCATCCTTAACAATACACATAATGCGTACACGTGATGCCAAGATCTCAAGATAGTCAGCAATATCCACACCAATTTTATTCAATTCATCAGCGATTTCATCACGCCCAAGGGCTGTCAATCGTTGCAAACGCAATTCTAAAATAGCACGCGCCTGTTCTTCAGAGAGATTATAAGTACCATCCTCATGAATAATATGACGAGGATCATCAATAAGTTTAATCAAAGGCGCGACATCCATCGCTGGCCAGCGTCGCTCCATTAACTGTGCACGTGCTGTCTGCGGATCAGGAGCTTTGCGAATAAGCGCTATAATTTCATCAATATTGGCAACAGCAAGGGCAAGTCCAACCAAAACATGTGCTCGCTCACGCGCTTTACGCAAAAGATATTTTGTTCGCCGACTGACAACTTCTTCCCGAAAAGAAACAAATGCACGAAGCATATCAAGCAACGTCATCTGTTCGGGTTTTCCCCCATTCAAAGCAACCATATTACAACCAAAGGAAGTTTGTAGCGGCGTATACCGATATAATTGGTTTAAAACAACTTCCGCAACAACATCTTTCTTCAGCTCAATAACAACGCGATATCCATCACGATCAGATTCGTCACGCAAATCAGAGATTCCCTCAATGCGTTTATCGCGCACCAATTCAGCCATTTTCTCAATCATTGTTGCCTTATTAACTTGATAAGGGATCTCACTCACAATAATTGCTTGTCGACCACTGCGAATTTCTTCGATCTCAACTTTAGCACGCATAATGATTGAGCCACGCCCTGTTTCATAAGCTGCACGAACACCAGAGTGGCCAAGGATAATACCCCCTGTAGGAAAATCCGGACCAGGAATAATTTCAATTATTTTATCGAGTGTGATATCGGGATTATCAATCAAAGCGATACAACCATCAACGACTTCACCAAGATTATGGGGAGGAATATTGGTTGCCATTCCCACAGCAATCCCCCCTGACCCATTAACCAAAAGATTGGGAAAACGCGCTGGCAAGACAACCGGTTCACGCTCACGCCCATCGTAATTATCCTGAAAATCAACAGTATCTTTATCAATATCAGCTAAAAGTTCTTCTGAAACTTTTTCTAAACGACACTCAGTATAGCGCATAGCCGCGGGTGGATCACCATCAACGGAACCAAAATTTCCCTGACCATCAATCAATGGATTTCTTAAAGAAAAGTCCTGCGCCATACGTACTAAAGCATCATAAATTGAAGCATCACCATGGGGATGAAATTTCCCCATAACCTCACCAACAACACCAGCAGATTTACGATATGACTTATTAAAAGAAAGCCCCATCTCATTCATAGCATAAAGGATACGTCGATGAACAGGCTTAAGACCATCACGAACATCAGGGAGTGCACGTGAAACAATCACGCTCATCGCATAATCGAGATAGGAGCGTTGCATTTCATCAATAATACTGATTGGTTCAATACCTGTTAGCACATCACGTTCTGGGTGTGGAGTAAGATCGGTCACAATTTTAAAACTTTCAAAAAAGAATCATTTCACTTTATTTATATCGAAAAATACACCAAAATGCTAATTTCTCCCCCATGACAAAAAGTCATTTAACAATATTTTTCAATATGTTATTAATTTATGTTAAAATTACCAATAATAATCAACAATTTTCACTTCGCTAAACTTCAAAAATCTGAAACAAACAAATCATAAAGTAATCGTAATACGACAAATAAAGACTCTTAAAAAGGTACGTCATCATCTAATTTGTGTGAAAAATTTTCTCCCAATTGATTATTATTTTGACCAAACGTATTTCTCTGATTTGAGTTACTATCGGCAAAGCCACCACTATAACTCCCCCCTTGACTTGCTCCTTGCTCCCCGCCCGCGGCTCCCCGCCCATCAAGCATTTGTAATTCGCCACGGTACTTTTGCAAAACAACCTCTGTTGTATAACGGTCATTTCCATTTTGATCTTGCCATTTTCTTGTCTGTAACTGCCCCTCAATGTAAATTTTGCTGCCTTTTTTTAAATATTGCTCTGCAACTTTGACAAGGTTTTCATTAAAAATAACAATATTATGCCACTCAGTGCGTTCTTTTCGCTCATTTGTATTCCTATCACGCCAACTTTCTGAAGTAGCAATACGTAAATTTGCCACTTGGTCACCAGAATTCAAACGGCGGATTTCAGGATCCGCACCAAGATTACCAATCAGAATAACTTTATTAAGGCTACCAGCCATCGCATAAACTCCAAAATTTTAATTCGTAAAATACTCTGTTTTATAACAGTTATAACCATCTCGACCTTCAATTTACATGTCTGCAATTGACCTTCAATATGGATATTGCTATCCTTTCCCAATATTGTATCCGTGTAATTATAACAAAAGATGATAAAGACGCATAGTTTATTCCACCACAAGAGAATAAAAAGCTGCTCATTTGTATTTTTCTTTTCACAAAACTTATACCTTCCTTTAGCATTAAAGCAGTTAAACACATTGTAATTCTAAAAAAACAGTTTTATTCCATTTTAGGTGCTCAATTTTTGCCACATATGCCAAGGATAAAGTATGACTCATCAAAAATATATCTCCATTCGCGGTGCACGTGAGCATAACCTTAAAAATATTGATCTCGATCTTCCTCGTGATAAACTCATTGTTATAACAGGACTTTCTGGATCAGGGAAATCATCCTTAGCGTTTGATACAATTTACGCTGAAGGACAGCGTCGCTATGTCGAAAGCCTTTCAGCCTATGCACGCCAATTTTTGGAAGTCATGCAAAAACCTGATGTCGACCGTATAGACGGTCTCTCTCCAGCTATCTCCATTGAACAAAAAACAACCAGCCGCAATCCTCGTTCAACGGTAGGTACCGTTACTGAAATCCACGATTACATGCGTCTTCTCTTTGCACGTATTGGTATTCCTCATTCTCCTGTGACAGGACTTCCTATTGAAAGCCAGACAGTAAGCCAAATGGTGGATCAAATTATGTCCTTACCAGAAGGAACGCGAATTTTTATTATGGCCCCTTTGGTGCGAGGACGAAAGGGAGAATATAAAAAAGAGCTAACAGAACTTTTAAAAAGAGGATTTCAACGCGCTAAAGTTGATGGAAAATTCTATGAAATCGCTGATATTCCACCTCTTGATAAAAAATATAAACACGACATCGATGTCGTGGTAGACCGCATTGTTGTACAGAAGGATATCACCTCTCGCTTGGCTGATAGTATAGAAACCTGTTTACAGCTAGCAAATGGGCTTGCCATTGCTGAAATGGCAGACCAACCCTTAGCACAAAAAGAAACGACAAAGGAATCTGCTCATAAGTCGAAAAATAATACACACAAACGGCTCATTTTTTCAGAAAAGTTTTCCTGCCCTGTATCGGGTTTTTCTATTCCTGAAATTGAACCACGCCTTTTTTCGTTTAATAATCCTTTTGGCGCCTGTCCTCTCTGCGATGGACTGGGCATCAAAAAAGCAATGGATCCACTGAAAATTGTGCCCAATAAAAATCTTACCCTCAAAAATGGCGCCATTGCTCCTTGGGCTAAATCGGATTCACTTTATTATAGCCAAACCCTAGAAGCATTAGGAAAAGCTTACGGTTTCAAACTCACAGATCAATGGTGTGAACTCTCTAATGAAGCACAACAGGCTATTCTCTACGGTACAAAAAGAGATGAAATTTCTTTTATCTATAAAAATAATTCTGGTTCGCATAAAACGACCCAACCTTTTGAAGGAATCATCCCTTATATGGAGAGACGCTGGAAAGAAACCGATTCTGCTTGGTCTCGAGAAGAAATCGAACGTTATATGTCTTCTTCGCCCTGCCCAGCTTGTCACGGTTATCGTTTAAAACCAGAGGCACTTGCTGTAAAAATCAACGGAATGCATATTGGGCAAATATCAGATCTTTCTATTCTAAAAGCAGATGATTGGTTTGCCAATGTTCATCAATATCTCACAGAAAAACAACGTAATATCGCCGTACGTATTTTAAAAGAAATTCGTGAACGTTTGGCTTTTTTAAATCATGTAGGATTGGAATATCTTACCTTGTCTCGAAATTCAGGAACGCTTTCAGGTGGAGAAAGCCAACGCATTCGGTTGGCATCCCAAATTGGTTCTGGTCTTACAGGCGTTCTTTATATTTTAGATGAACCATCTATCGGTTTACACCAACGCGATAACGAACGCCTGTTGGAAATGCTGCGCCATTTGCGCAATCTTGGCAATACAGTTATTGTTGTTGAACATGATGAAGATGCTATTCTCACAGCGGATCATGTTGTCGATATGGGGCCTGCCGCGGGCGTTCATGGTGGAGAAATCATAGCGCAAGGGACACCGCAGGAAATTATAGAAAATTCAGCCTCTCTCACAGGCCAATACCTTTCAGGAAAAATGGCTGTTAAAATGCCGACAGAGCGACGCAAAATATCAAAAACGAAAATACTTAAAATCATCGGCGCCAAAGGCAATAACCTCAAAAATATCAATGCGAATATTCCTCTTGGAACCTTCACATGCATAACTGGTGTTTCTGGAGGAGGAAAATCAACATTTCTTATTGAAACGCTTTTCAAAGCAGCATCACATCATATCATGGGCTCTCATCACAGCCCTGCCAGCTATGACAAAATTGAAGGATTAGAATTTCTTGATAAAGTCATCGATATCAATCAGTCCCCTATTGGACGCACCCCACGCTCTAATCCCGCAACCTATACAGGCGCTTTTACACCGATTCGTGAGTGGTTTGCCGATCTTCCAGAATCAAAAGCCCGCGGTTACAAAGCTGGGCGTTTTTCATTTAATGTTAAAGGAGGACGTTGCGAAGCGTGTCAAGGTGATGGAGTCATCAAAATTGAAATGCACTTTTTACCTGATGTCTATGTTACTTGCGATGTCTGTAAAGGAAAACGCTATAACCGAGAAACACTAGAAATAAAATTCAAAGGACAGTCTATAGCCGATATTTTGGATATGACAATTGAAAAGGCAGAGGAATTTTTCCAAGCTATTCCCGCTATTCATAATAAAATGGAAACTCTCATTAAAGTAGGATTGGGTTACATAAAAGTAGGACAGCAAGCAACCACACTTTCTGGTGGGGAAGCACAACGTGTAAAACTTGCGAAAGAACTTTCTCGTAAAACAACGGGACGTACACTCTATATTTTGGATGAACCGACAACAGGTTTACATTTTCATGATATTTCCAAACTTCTTGAAGTGCTTCACGAACTAGTCGAGCAAGGCAACACAGTTATAGTCATTGAACATAACCTTGATGTTATAAAGACAGCCGACTGGATTATTGATTTAGGACCAGAAGGTGGAGATCGCGGTGGTGAAATCGTTGCCATTGGACGCCCTGAAGACATCATTAAGGTTCCCGCTTCCTATACGGGAAAATTTCTAAAAGATGTTTTACTGCGCCCATCTCTCTATAATTCCAATTCTTAGAAACGCTTTCCATTGTAAAATACAGCATACTAACAAAGCCTGTACTTTTATTATTACCTGTAAACCAACACCTAATTCCAGTGGTGCAACATGTTTGAAGCAAAGACTAAAAACAATTTAGCGCTTTATAAGCTGTTTCAGTTGTCGTATTATCAAATAAGAATGGGCGCATAATTGCGTATTTATTCTCTGTTTTGTTTATACCTGAAACGACCAGACAGCCTAAACTGGGAAGAATACGAAGTTTTAAGAGTATAAATAAGTTCCTATCTTTCCATTTCCTTTTAATTTATCTTTATGATTTTCAAAGACATCCACAGCAATATCTTATAATGAAGATTGCCATTGCTTCACGCTTTTATTTATCGCGTTCCTTAATGAAGATCACATTCCTCACGAAGGGACAAAACGCCCCAAACGGAATATATTTGCGTTGCCAATTCCCACATCTGTTTTAAAGAAACATTTCTCAATGCTCTCAAGCCCATTTCACGACGGCTCCTATGAATGCTATAATGATAAACTCATTATTGTACACCACCATCTTTACGTTTACGAAGAAGCATAATCGGCATCATCACACTTTTTTCCAATATTTGTCTTCCCTACTCCCTAATATTGTAAAGCCTTTAGTTATCGAAAGCTTTCATAAAAAGCATTTTATTTATTTTTTCAAATGTTGTTATCCACACACTCATAACTATTTATGATATATAAAAGTATCGTTTTGATTGATTGACGATAAAAAGATCTAAAATGAGAAAATCTTACGCTATTAGAATTTCTCATTTAATGTGGAGAGAGTCTAATTATCCTTATAAGTCAAGATATTATCTAACAAAAAAGAAACAAAACTCTTTTATTATATTATTTGAATTCTTGTATAAGAATTGTAAGTTTTTTTCCCAAAAAACAGTATTTGGCTGTATTCTACAAAAGAAACTCTCCTAAAAGAGCTTAGAGTATCATTATTTTCGACTTTTTGTGCACAAAGTATCTGTTGGACATCTTACAGTTGTCAATATAATGTGATGCAGTCTAAAAAGACAAAATAACGTTGGAGATAATTTCAGCATGAAAAAAATTGAAGCCATTATAAAACCTTTCAAACTTGATGAAGTGAAAGAAGCGCTTCAAAAAATTGGGTTACATGGTATTACAGTAACAGAAGCGAAAGGTTTTGGTCGTCAAAGGGAACATACAGAACTTTATCGTGGTACGAAATATGTTGTTGACTTTCTACCTAAAGTAAAGATTGAAATTGTTGTGTCCGATGAAAAACTGGAACAAACTGTTGATGCAATACGTAAAGCAGCTCAAACCAAACATATAGGGGATGGAAAGATATTTGTCTTTTCCATTGATGATGCAATTCGTATAGGCACGGACGAAACCGGTATCGATGCCCTTTAATAAATAACGAGAAAATTCACTTTTTTATCCACCTCAACGCCATATTAAGGAAATTGAATATGACAACCGCATCAGATATTATCAAACAGATTACAGACAACGAAATCCGTTTTGTTGATTTACGTTTTACTGATCCACGAGGAAAATTGCATCACATTACAATGGATATCGCAGAGATCAGCGAGGATACTTTTAGTGATGGTGTCATGTTTGATGGTTCTTCAATTGCTGGTTGGAAAACAATTAATGAATCTGACATGGTTTTAATGCCAGATCCAGCAACAGCACATATTGATCCTTTTTTTGCTCAATCTACTTTGGTCATATTTTGTGATGTACTTGATCCTGTCTCTGGTGAGTTTTATCGTAGAGATCCTCGTTCTATCGCCAAAAGGGCTGAGGTTTATATGAAATCTTTAAACATTGGAGATACAATCAATGTGGGTCCAGAAGCTGAGTTTTTTATCTTTGATGATGTACGCTATAAAACGGACCCTTACAACACAGAGTTTAAACTCGATTCAAGTGAACTTCCCTCTAATAATGATACGGAATATGAAACAGGAAATCTAGGGCATCGCCCACGAATAAAGGGAGGCTACCTTCCTGTTCCGCCGATTGACTCCTGCCAAGATATGCGTTCTGAAATGCTCACAGCACTCAAGGATATGGGCGTACAGGTCGAAAAACACCATCACGAAGTAGCAGCAGGCCAACATGAATTGGGTATTCGTTTTGATACACTTGTTCGCGAGGCTGACAAGATGCAAATTTTTAAATATGTTGTACATCAAATAGCAAACAGTTATGGGAAAACAGCAACCTTCATGCCAAAACCAGTTTTTGGTGATAACGGCTCTGGAATGCATGTCCACATTTCCATTTGGAAAGATGGCAAACCCATTTTTGCAGGAAATGAATATGCCGGACTATCAGAAACCTGTCTGTTTTTTATCGGTGGTGTTATTAAGCACGCAAAAGCAATAAATGCTTTTACCAACCCATCCACAAACTCCTATAAACGTTTGGTTCCTGGTTATGAAGCTCCTGTTCTTCTTGCCTATTCAGCACGTAATCGTTCTGCATCTTGCCGTATTCCTATGAGCTCCTCACCAAATTCAAAACGCGTAGAAGTTCGTTTTCCAGACCCAACAGCAAATCCCTATTTGGCATTTGCAGCCCTTTTAATGGCTGGTCTTGACGGTATCAAAAACAAAATTCATCCCGGACATGCTATGGATAAAGATCTTTATGATCTTCCCTTAAAGGAACTTAAAGAAATCCCTACTGTTTCAGGAAGCCTGCGTGAAGCGCTTGAAGCACTTGACAAAGATCGTGGCTTTCTTAAAGCTGGCGACGTTTTTGATGATGATCAGATTAATTCCTTCATTCAAGTAAAGATGCAAGAAGTCTTGCGTTACGAAACAACACCCCATCCTGTTGAATTTGATATGTACTATTCTGTTTAAACAATCAATACGCATTCTTTTGATTTTAAAAATGGAGGCAAAAGCCTCCATTTTTGTGGATATTCTTCTCATGCAAAAGCGCAAGAGGCTTTTTGCTCGTCCGCTTTTCCTTTATAATGTGTTGAATCTCTTCAAATGAATTAACAAAGGTTTCTAATGCCGCGAATTTGTTTTCTCGTTCCCGTTCTTTTATGCATTGTCTTTATCACATCAACAACTAAAGCACATACAATAACCAACCAAAAACTTACAACTCTTGAGAAAGCAACATCTGCTTATAGTAAAGCACTTAAAAATGCCGATGCAAATGCCATCTTAAATGCTATTCCTCCCCAAGTCATCAACCGCTTAACCGCCAAAAAAAATCTTAATCAATCACAATTTCTACAAATCATGAAAAGCCAAATAGAACGGTTGGCAGAAAGTTACAAGATTGAAACGATCAACATTGATCAAAAACAAAAACGTGAAGGTACCCTTGATAATGGTACCCCTTATTTTGTTATACCCGTGGAGCTTGTAACCACAACAAATGCTGGAAAAAAATGCTCTATTCAAACTGAAATTATTGCCCTACTTCACGATAACCAATGGTATTTTATCCGTGGCAATGACGAAGCGCTCTTAACCATAACCAATGAACTATTTCCTGGACTTGATAAAGTAAAAACCAATCCTCAAAAAGTCACAAAAATACTCTGAGCGAAAAGAATGCACGTAAATAAAAGATTTTCCCCTATAAACAAGTTGTAACAATTGTAGCAGCAGCATTAAATTCAACTTTTTTATGAGCACGGCGTGCTATTGTGTCTTTATCCGTTCCCCATTGCTCCATCATCCAATCTTCATCTAAATGGGCAATAGACCAAGCATGATCAGCATCAATGTTTCCCGCAGCAACAGCAAGAGCAATGAGAGCAGATCCCGTTAATGTTGTCATCATATGAAGTGCCGCAAGCATATAAGCAGACTCAACTCTACGTAAATAATGACTCACAGCTTGAAGTGCTTCTGGTGATTGTTCCACATGCATCAGCCCTTCTGTCAAATAAAACCGCGCACCCAGTTTTTTTTCTGCCCAATCTAATAAAGGATCCCATTGTTCAGATTGTTTTTGCACCAACTCTTTAGGTGTCTGTGCACGATAAAAGATCATATCACATGCAACGAAACGCAATAAATCTTCAAAAACCGCCTGCATATCATCAGCGATACCATCAATAACAGTATTAACCAAACGCGTCATCGGCATTTTTGCAGGATCAACAACGTGCTTTTGGTTCTCAAATTCCTGAGCAACGTATTCAGCAAACACTTCTGTTGGCACATGAAAATGACGCCTTGCGGGCGTTTTTACAGGACGTTCATCCAACAAAATCGTAAAGCCGCCCTCCTCACAAGCGATCTTCACTTGCTTATAAAACCGTTTTGGGTGTGATTGGAATGAAAGATTTTGAATCTTTTGAACAGAACTCTTTTTATTCAATGGCATATCAAAATGATCCAAAATCTCACGCATATTTGTTTACCTCTGATTTTTTCAAGAAAGCGACTGTTTCTTTAGGTTCTGTAGCTTCAATAAGGTTTAATCTGACCTTCTTAACGATTCCAAAGAAGAAAAAAAATCTTGCCAATCTCAATCTAACTTAAGAGTTATATTTCATGTTTCTTTTACAAACAAGACAATGATGATTGCCTTTTATATATTTAATACAATCATAATAGTAAAACAATTTTTAAAAGTATTATCTTAATTAAGAAGTTAAATATATTGAGTTTTATGGCAAAGATGTTCACGCCTTACCAATTTGCTTATTATTCACCTATAATAGTATTATCAATATGAACAGATTCAAAAACGCTGCTCATCCAAAAAATGATAGAGCAGTACGGTTTATGTGTCATTCACCTTCGCTTAACCATTCCAATAATTCTCTAACATATCCAATAAATACCCTGCATAGAATTTTTCTGCTCAATTACTCCCCTAAAAGACGCTGTTTTACGGCATGATAGAATAATGAACAGACAAAATTATAATTGTAAATTTTCTTTCATATATACATTATTTTATAAAGCACTAAATTACTTAACGCATTGTGCTTGATATACTCTACATATTACACTAGTTTAAATTTAGGCATATAGTTATAAAGAATAGAGATCATGCAATCTGAAAATAATACTTTTATCTATACACTTGGCCCTGCAGATACTAACTGTGCAGCAGCAGCACAGTGGTGGCTTGACAATCACAATAGAAGTGTTTTGTTCACTGACTCGAGATCCCGTATTATCTTATACGCAACTCTTGAAGAAGCATTTAATGAACTTGCTCAGAAAAAGGATGGATATCTCTTAAGCTGTGCTGCTTACCCTGATTTGCATACACTCATATTTACCCGTTTAGGTGATATGCAATTATTTGACAGCTTTATCATGCCTACTCACTCTATGGTTTTAGCTAAACGCAATAACATTGATGAAATTAAAACCGTAGCGACTCATCCTGCCCCGCAATCTCTGGTAGCTCATCAATATGACAAAGTATTTGCCAACAGCAATGCTGATGCAGCCGTTCTTTGTAAGGCTGAAAAAGCCGATGCTTGTATCACAACATCGGTTGCGGCAAATCGCTATAAGCTGAGTATTGTCGAAAATTTTGGACAAGTGCCAATGTCCTTTTTGCTCCACTCACTAAAGTCAACTAATCATGAAAAAATCTGAAGCGCTTCTTTCCATTGTTAACTTAGTTGACAAATTCCGTATGCGCCAAGAACGAGATGGGAGCATTAAAGAACCAACTTCAGCAGATAATAATATGATCAATGAATTGATCACTCTGCTGAACCACCATGCTAATATTCTTGACGGATTATCTCCAAAACTTTTAGCGACCATTTCTGATGATCTTCATCAGTGGATGATCAGCGGTTTAACGACCCCTCCTCAATTTGATAACACTTTGGCTGCTTTCAAAGCCCCATTACCAGATGCTCCCTTGTTTTTCTTGGCTCCAATGCGTGCAACAAATGGACCTGATCCAGAAGGATTCCGGCTGGAATTAGTTACAGGATATCGTCATGAAACGGCCTATCTTGCTGACGCCTCAAAATATACAAATAATTATCTGTCACCTTTTCAATGTATAAAAATGGGAATAGCATCAAGAGGTTTTTTAGAAGGCAATTGCATTGTTCTATTCCCAGAATCTGTAGCAACTGCTCAAAAAATTGTTAAGCAAGCATTTGCTTTGTTTTTTTCAGTAAATTCTTTGATATTTACAATAAGCAAACAATTGTGGAAGCTGAACGTTTACTCGGCCGTGATAGTAAATTCCTGTTCGGTCAATTGCAGAGTCGAAACTTATCTAAAGAAGACATTTACGATGCTCGCTGTTTGTGGGGCTATTATCATGACTATGCACATCATACTGGACCGCGGCCATTGGATAAAAATCTATATATAAAATTAAATTGGTTCACTGGTCTTCTAGAAGAAACTAAAGTTGATTTAATTACAGTGCGTATTATGCTACAAAATCATCCAAAATTTTGGAAAGAAATAACTGAATTTGTCCTATTAGAACGCATATTCCGTTATCCAAAAGATTCTGATCAGCATATGACATTCGATGCTGGTACAGGGATCTTGCTTTTTGAAATATTGATGCGGAACAAAGCATTGATTGAAACAAATCAAGGTTATCTTCAATTTGATTTGGAGTGTCTTGAAAAAGTAATAATATTGATGATAGCAGATATAGAAGCACTTGAAGCATTAGATGATGACGCTTATTTGGCAGGAGCTAAAGATTATATCCAAAATAATCTTGGAAAACCACAGACCTCAAAGTCACGATTTAATTTTTCAACATCATCTTATGCACAGCGAGTGATTAGAGGATTAAATCATTGAGTTTTATAAAAGGACGATTACTATTATTTACTTTTGCCATTCTAGCATTGTTTTCCATAAGTTGGTTATTATCTAAGAATTTGGTTAGCAATATACCCGTCATGCATGCGGTTGGACTTAGGTTGTTTGCCACCGCTGCCACCTTATGGCTGATTGCAGTATTTCGTGAGAAAGCTGTTTTCAGATCCCTACCATTGCTTTCCATGATACCTTCTTTTTTAATTCTATCAGTGTTAGGATTCTCGCTGTATTTTGTATGCAGCTTTGGTGCATTAAAATCACTCAAAGCCAGTGATTTAACCATGGTGCTCGCTACTATTCCAGGAATTACTTATATATTAGGTGCATTGACAAATGTCCTTAAATTCTCATGGCTGAAGCTTAGTGGAGTGATAATTTTCAGTGTAGCAGCTGTAGTATTCAATATAAACAGTGGAGAAGGTGGATACAGCCTAATAGGAATAGCTCTTGCTTTAACAGCAGCCCTTTCTTACTCTGCTTATGGCTTATTGTCTAAACGTTATCTTAAAAATCTACCTTTGCTCACCTCACTGGCTTGGATCACGATAATTTCTGCAGCATCATTTATGCCATTATTTATTTTTGATCCTGCCCCACTCTTATATCTTAAGTTAGAAGATATATTTAAAATATTGATTTTAGGAACTGTTTGCTCGGCACCAGTTTACGTATTATACTAAAAAGTTTTAGCCGAAGGAGGCGTATTATACGCCAACACTATCGGCGTATTATCCCCTTTTGCAGTGGTTGCATGTGAATGGATAATCGACTCGAGCCCTTCTCTCAACATTATCAAAATAATTGCTATGATTGTAGTTGTTATAGGGATGACACTCTTATTTATAGATGCATCAAAGGTATCTACATGGCAACATAAACGCCATTCTCAAAACTCCAAATTTAATAAGGAAACAAAATGAAAAAAATCGCGTTAGTTTGCCAGCGCAATGCAAAATTACCATTTATATTTGAAGCAGCACAAGCAGCTAATATCGAATTAGTAATGATCTATGATACCGCTGAAAGCGCTCCCACTCAACACCCCGCAGCAGTCACTTCAACTTGGCAACTTCCTGTTTTTGATAACCCAGAGCTAGCTCTAGACACTTTTGCAACAGGAGCAAAAGAACGCAATATTGCTGGGGTTATGACCCTTCGCGAAGAAGCCATTCTATGGACAGCTTTGGCTGCAAAAAAAATCAATACTCCAAGTATTGAACCAGAAGTAGCAGCATTAACCAGAAATAAATATC
Source organism: Bartonella sp. AP30XZML (assembly GCF_042195945.1). Lineage (NCBI taxonomy): Bacteria > Pseudomonadati > Pseudomonadota > Alphaproteobacteria > Hyphomicrobiales > Bartonellaceae > Bartonella > Bartonella sp. AP30XZML. The sequence continues at coordinate 126,955 of NZ_JBHIPJ010000077.1, forward strand.
TCATGCGTCAAGCTTTTGCTAAAGCAGGCTTAAGAACACCAGGATTCTTTTATATAGATAATCCAGAAGACCTATCACAAGTACATGCCTTAGACTGTCCACTCGTTATTAAACCCGTCTCTGGATGGGCAAGTGCAGGCGTCATGTTAGCTAAAAATTCCACCGAACTTCCTGATCTCATTAAAGCCGTATGGAATGTTCAGCATAAAGACATGGCACGTTTTAATGATAAAAATAAACCTGTAGGTTTAGTCGTAGAACAGTATTTGTCAGGAAAAGAGTTTGTCGTAGAATGCTTTGTTGATACAGCAGGTGTACACGTTCTATCCGTTGGAGACAAGGGACAGCCTGAGGGACCATGGTTTGAAGAAACAATTTATCGTCAACGCTGTGATATAGATGATCCTTTAATTATTGCTTTATGTGAGGCTGCATGCTCTGGAGTTAAAGCTCTTGGTATAAATATGGGAGCTGCCCATGTAGAGCTACGCCTAGATACTAATAATTTACCTTATATCATTGAGATAGGCGCTCGTATAGGTGGATCAGGTGTTTCCCATTTTATTGTTGAGCAAGGTACAGGAATTTCATTTGCAAAACTATGTATGAATGCCGCTTTAGCTGAACAAACCCCAGACCTTCCCGATATACTCCCAACTGAAAAAGTGGCGGCAAATTATATTATTCCTCTTCATGGGTATGGACGGTTTTCTGGATTTTCAGGTCTAGATAAGGTTGCACAGCATCCTCAAACCGCCAGAACTATCATTTTTTTTGAAACCAATCACATTTCACCACCTCCACCAGCATTTGGTGGATATCCTGGTTTTATTTTCTCTGTTCATAACTCAAACGAAGAAGCACGCAATTACCATAAATGGCTCGATGATACCTTAAGCATCATATGGCAAAATACTGATTTATAATGATAATTTATCGTTATTCATATTGAATGAGAACGCCGATATCGTAGGATTTTCTCATTTTAAATCTGTTTATCAGATGAACAAATTTTTTAAAGCATTTGAAAAATGCTATAGTAGATAAAAATAAATCAACACGATATTTTCATATTTATTAAAACACATGATATCATTATTAAAAGAAGCAACTAAAATTCTGCACAAACAATGGTTTTAATTCCGATAGTAGAACAAGACTTTGAAAATCACATTTATTATTTTTTTAAAAGATTTATTAAAAATGATAGCGCAAACCACCAGAAAAATGAACTCCAGAAAAACCAGCCTTGGTTAACCTATGCTGATAGCTAAGATCACTGTAAAGTGTAACTTTAGAAGAAAACTGCGCATTGATACCCAAACCTGTTTCTAAGGAAGAACCGAAAGCACTCAACTGAAAAACATCTTTAAAATGAACAAATTGTTCTTTACCAAAACAATGAGCAAGATGAATATTGCCATAAAAAGAAGTGATACGATCCTTATCAGAGGCTGTAAATGTTTTACTTAAACGCCCACCAACACGCACAAACCATTGACTCATTTTTTTCATATCAACATCAAATCCATCAATATCACGAAACTTATCAAATTGAAGATGTTGATAAATAAGCTGAAGTTGCGGATCAAAAATAAGATCTTTATATCCTGTCATAAACGTTTTACCAGCAGAAAACGAAACGTTCAAAGGATTTGCTTTTAATGTCGCCGTCTTACCCCAAACATGGCTACGCACATCCCCTTTAAACAAACCATAAGATAAAAGACCATCTATATAAAAACCAGTTTTGTGTTCCACACTACCGTATGACGTAAATGACCATTTATTAAACGTACTCTTTTGGCTTCGTTCCACGTTACGAGGTTGTAAAGAAAGCTTTCCATAGGTTCCCATAATCCCAAAAGATGTCGTACTATATGCGCTCTCTATTGTTTTGAGCAAAATATCTGTTTTTATAGCGTTATAATCAACATGACCATCGTACCCATATTTAAGTATAGAAAGATCTGAGACATAACGATAACTCCCACCATAACCGTGAACAGATAAAGCAAAGTTCCCTTCAACTTTTAATAATTTACGAGGAATAGACCGCGTAGCTTGCAACTGCTTTTGTTGATGATCAATATCCATGAGCCCAACATGAAATAAAGCATTTGGTAACAAAAGATAAGTTGGAACTTGTGGAACAACCTCTCTGACCTTTAACTCGGAAGGGGGAATAGCAGACACCTCTAAAGCAGGCTGAATATATTTACTTTCAAGGCGAAAATCCCAAAAATCTCCATCTCCTTCAACCAATCTTTGAGAAGTTTGTGCATTTCCAAGAGCAGAAGCTGGACCATAAGCATGAAGATAATATTGGTAAGGCAAACCCTCTAATGCGATATAAGCACGATTTAACTGAAAAGAATCCTCTGCCGCTTTTCCAGAAACCTGAATAAGTGAAATACTATGAGCATTTTCACCGGTTGCTATCTCACCCTGATTTCCTGCAACAAATTGCACATAAACTGTTGTTTTTCCAGAAACATCACCATGTATTAAAAGCCGATCAGTTTTTTTATTATCGAGCAAACCATCACTACTGAGATGCGTATTGAGATAAATATCTGCCCTATCTTGCGCACTATAAACTTCTTTTTCTCCCTTCCCAATATGAAGTGTCTGATACTCCTGAAACATTGGAGTCTCAAAAGCAATAAAACTATCAGAAACTTTCACAAATGAAATAGACGAACTTGTACGGTTTGCAACTTGCAAATCGATCTCTCTTCTTTTTGTCAAAAACCATTTTGATCCCCCTGTTAAATAAAGCTCAGCAATAGAATCATCGGCAACACGAGTCCCTCCTATCAATGAAGAAGAATTAGCCAAAATCGCTACACTCCCCCCCTTTTCAACTGTTAATAATAAGTCACCAAAAATTTTTGTACCTTCTGTTACTCCAATATAACTACGACTGTTATTACTATGAACAGCTGTCCCATCTGGAACCTCAAAAATCGTCCTTTTCAAAAAGACAAGCCCCTGTTCATACGCATCATTTTCCCCATCCCTCTCAAAATACATACCATGTTTGTTACCTATTGCTTTAATTGTTGAATCTTCAATATTAACCCGCGAAATTAAAATATTTCCTTCCCTGCCGTTATTGGATGGCGTGTTAGAATCTTGTCCAACTGTTAAAACATGAACATCCGTAGAAATAATATTCGTATTTTTTACATAAACAGAACCCTGATGTTTTACATTGAAAACTGTATGTGTACTTTTTTCATTTGTATTTTCTTTGTCTTCTGTTTTTTGATATTTTGAAGCAATGGTAACACCATCTAAAGTCGCACTCCCCCCTCTCCCCACATAAAGCGCAGCAGCATCATTCACATCAATAAATCCACTTTTCATCTGAATACCCGCATCAGCACTAACGAAAAGAGCACTCTCTTGACCGATACCCAAACCTTCCACTTTAATTTTTGTATTCGTTAACGTAACAGATGCTCCTCGCTTCTCTGCATAAGCAGCAATCTGAGAAGCCTCAATTGTTCCACGATTAACCTCAATCATTCCACTATCAGCTTTAAGACCTATTGATACATTTTTAAAAGCTGAATCGCTCAAAACAATTTTTCCCCCTCGTGATACAAAAACACCATAAATATCTTCTATACCCGCAGTAGCTTCAACCTCTACACGCGTTGCCTGAATAACTGTATTTGGCTCCTGCACTACTATAGCAGCAGGTAACATGAGAGAACGACCCTCCCCATTCTTTTCTTTAACAGGCGCCGTGAATTTATATACTTTATCACTAATTGTATGCTTTGAACCATCACTGCATCCGTAAGGTAATTTGTTTTCATCACATGACAGTGATGTATATGAATGAGAATGTGCCTCAATATTTATATTTAACAAAAAAGAAAAAATAGCTGCTGTAAAAAAGCACGAATACAAGTGATTGTTAGATACCTTGACTATCATTGTTTCTCAAAACTTTCTTTTTTCAACAAAAACAAAAAATGCTGGAAAAAAAATAAACCACAAATTAAACACAATAAGAACAAAACAAACAAAATTATTTTATTTTTTTATGATAAAATCATAGCATTCAATAATATGTTTTGTGTTTTATGTAAAGAAAGAACAAAAAGTTTAAAAATACCATTTAGGAGGACAATCCCTTTAAAGAAGGCATCTCAAAAACCGCTGAAAACTGTAATTACAAAAGTCCCAAAAACCAATCTTAAAAAAACGTGAAAAAATGCGAATTTTGAAGAGATATAATATTCAATTTATCTCACCACAAAAAAATAAAAATACAACAACATGAGAATAACTTTTAAGATTAAACGATTAAAACGTTTTAATAAAACACAGCACAAAAAGATACAATATACGAAATCTATAACCGCATCATCTCTTCAACCACAACAAAAAAACAAGAAATTGCACACTAATGTATAAGCTAATGTACACAATTTCTATATTAAAAATGTTAAATATCTAACAAAGAAATTTGAATAAATAAAAAACTTCTCCTAATACCCTATCATCAATGATTTGAATTAATAAATGTAATATTTTAGATCTTTTGATAAAATCTAAAATACAGTAAAACACTCACCATTCTGAACTTAAAAAACACCAAAATAAAATTTCATCAAAATTAGCTCTATGAAAGCTATCTGTTTATTATCGTTAAAGCAGATATTTTAGCAAAGCTATTATTTGCCATTCTTTATATTGAATAAATTTCTCTAAACAACAACCCACTATCCTCCGCTAGCATCATCTGACCACAACACTATTGCCAATCTCGTAGCTGATGAATATAACTACATTGGAGACAAAAGAGCTATATTTCTCTCTTCTCCCGTTTAATATTTTTATTTAATTATTGCTTTAAAAATCAACGTTCTACTGTTGATGATCACTTGTACAAAGCTTTTTTTATTTTCTGGCGCTTTTTATCATTTTCAAAACGTATCATCAAATCTCGCTCTTGTTGTGTCGAATTGGTTACACCAAAAGTATCATTGTCCATAACCTGCTGATACCCTGCTACCATTAAATTAACTAAAAATGAATCACTTCGCGGCGTTGATGAAAAATAGATTCCCTTTGAAACTTGTAATTTGTACCGATAACCTGCTTTAGTCATGCACTCATAAACTGCTGCAAAATCACTTGCACGCGAATCCATATTTTTAGAAGAAGCGTAGATTGGTTTCCAACCACATTTTGACAGTGCTTGTTGGACCATAGACTTACTGACACCAGACTTTTCCCATAATTCTAACGTCGATGGGGGAGGTTTGCTAATACACCCAGCAGAGCTTAATAAAATTATAGCACTCAATAATTTCAATGTTTTTTTCATTTCCCCCTCCGTCAATATTTACGATAGAAAGACTGATAAGTCTTCTAATATTTACTCACACGCAAAATGACTTTTGTTAGCATATAGATATTGAAGAAACAATCCCACCCCCCATGGAAAAACAAGAATGTAAGGATTTTTGATTACAGCAGCCTCAATACTTAAGGTTGACATTCAGGTTGTTCTTTATGCTCTTGACAATGAGGACTATTCAAACGCCTCTCTACACTTCGCTGAGGAATAACTGCATCAGGCTGACAAATTGGAAGATTTTTATATTTCTCACACCACTTCATTCTTCCCAATTTATCTTGGAAACCTGCTTGGATCATACATGCATTCACAGACTCCTCAGCATTGAATTTCTCATCCGTACTTGTTTCTGTATCAAGACGACCATCAAAATGCTGTATTCCACATTCTAACAGAGCTTTTTTGATCTCAAGCTGATCAGTACCGGATTTTTCCCATGCATCTACAGCTGTTCGAGAAGGCTGCTCAGGGTAGCATCCAGCCATAACAAATAAGGTTATCCCGCTTAATAATTTTAAAATCTGCTTCATTTTCCTATCCTTGAGTAATTTTGAGATTACGAAACAATCTATAAATTATTTTACATGCTATTTTTTATTTCCAAAACAATGATGAACATTATCAACATATATTATTTTTATCTTTCCGAAGATTATACCATAATTATTATATCAAAAATACGGTAAAATTATTACTAAAATCATATATCTATCAACGATATGCTTATAATTATTATCAATATTTTGATTACAACCAAAATAGATATTTTATATTATTGCGCCAACAGTTGTGGTACCCATAAATAAATAGCATTGACATGCTGAATTAAGCCCCCCGCGTACGGGTATGAGAAACATGAAGGTAGGGACTGTGATCGTCACAAACAGCAAAACTTAAGGTTGGCATTTGCGACTATTTTTATACTTTTTACAAAAAGGGCTGTTCACGCGCTTCTTGACACTGCGCCTCGGGATGACAGCGCCTGGACGACAAATGGGCAAGTTTTCGGCTCTATGATTCTCGCACCAAGTCCCCCCACTTTATCACGGAAATCTGATTGGAACATACAAGCTTCTATGGTTGCTATTGCATTGTAGCTGAGCTTTCTGCTTTCTGGATCAACATCATAAGGCGTTGGCATACCACATTCTAATAATGCTTTTGCTACCTCAGTAAAATCTGCTCCAGGTTTCTCCCACGTAGCTATCTCTCCTGGAGGAGTTTTATTAAACTGGCACCCAGCTATACTCAATAGAGTTATCGCGCTTAATAATTTTAGAGTTTGTTTCATTTTTACTCCATGATTTAATTCAAGGCTTTTGTTCTAAATGAGATGTGCCATAAAACTTTTGGCATTTATAACCCACATCTCCAAGACAAGTATGGAAGCTTATGGGATTCATGATCACTCTCCTCCATTCTATCCAAACGTTACTACCAGCAGGTATCGTCTCGTAGGTGTAGCCATTACCGCCAATAATTCTGCTTACAAAGTCAAATCTATTCCCATCAAAACCAATAATGGTTTGTTTGCCATCACTCACATAACCTAACAGACCGTATGCAACTAAAACATTAAAGGCTGGTCCATAGAAATTGATATTCGTGTTGTCGGCTATCCCGCGAACACCTTCTTGTTTGAAATAATACAGCATATTCCCCAATGTTATGGTCCGCGGCTATGTCCATAAAGTTCCAACCCTGTAATACCATGGCTATACATCAAGTCTTTTGCTTCTTGTGTGGAATTAGTCAAACCCCAAAAGTTATTTTCCATAAACTTCTGGTATCCCGCGACCAGAAGTTCTGAGATAGCAGAATCGGCTTCTGGGAACACAACAAAATAAAGCGGATTATTTTTATCCTTCGCATGTTGCTCTGTATAAACAGCGGCTTCCTCTGGTGGAGTAAAGATGCCATTAAAGGACACATGCACCTTGCCATCAGAACCTTCTTGCAAATGCTGCTTTTCTTCATCCGTTAAATAATGAAAGAGAGGGAACAATCCCACCATTCCAAGCGAAGGCAAGGATAGCGGATTGTTGCTTATCACTAGCTGCAAGATTTAAGGATAGCATTCATATTGTTCTGGATGCTTTTTACAAAAAGGGCTGTTTAAGCGCTTCTTGACACTGCGCCTCGGGATGACAGCGCCTGGACGACAAATCGGCAAGTTTTCGGCTTTATGATTTCCACACCAGCCCCCCCTATCATATTTATCATGGAAACCAGCTTGAATCATACAAGCTTCTATGGTTGCCCATGCATTGTTGCTTAAATTTCTGTTTTCCGGAAACACATCATAAGGAGCTGGCATTCCACATTCTAAAAGTGCTTTTTTACCTCAAACCGATCTGCTCCTGATTTCTCCCACACCGTGAAGTATTCTTCAGGAGGTTTATTAAACTGGCATCCCATTATAACTAATAAAGCTATGCAACTCAATAATTTTAAACTTTGTTTCATTTTTTCCTCCTTAAAGGGACTTGTACTCGATTGAATGAGCCATGAACATACCGACATGCTTGGCTCGCATCTCCAAGGCAAGTATGGGGATTTATGGGATTTGTAGCCACTCTCTACCATTCTATCCAAACGTCACTGCCAGCAGGTATCGTCTCGTAGGTATAGCCATTACCGCTAATAATTCTGCTTACAAAGTAAAATCTATTCCCATCAAAACCTGTTTCACGCGTCTATGAATGGCTGCTATGATGGTCTGTCATGCCAACAATCGTCATACTTTCTCCCATTACATTGATATCTTGATCGGAAATCAGATGAGAAGCAATAATCGTAGCATCTCATTGTACATCCATATCAACATTGCCTGTTGCCTCAAGGATAGAGAGAATTGTTGTTGTGTGTGTTTCAGAGCTATTGGAAGATTTCTCGTGTAAAAAGCCATTTTCCGATGATTGTTTTTGCTAGTCGTAGTGTTCTTGAGCGCCTTTTATGGTAATATTGAATAATTTTGCACCGAAATACAGTTGCGGAGTGCATTTTGTCCGCCTCCACTTGTAATAAAAATTACTCTTGTATCAATATTAAAAAAATAAGTTTGATCCTTCCTCTTCTGAAAGCAATAACAATAAGAATCGTAAAACTGTCACACGTTCATTGTTCTCTTTAATTTACTCTTCTATGAGATTTTATTGTAATACCTTGCTGCTGTTTATTAAAGTTTTTGTAAAAACGATGACACAATGCCTCCTGTAACTTTGTTATCCACTATTTTCTACCAACGCCAATCCTCTTTGAGAAAAAATACATAAAGAACTTTATCTTCGCTTCTAAAAGCAATAGTAATTTTCTAAACAACAAAATTTAAACAACCAATTTTTTAAAGAGCTTAAAAAACAATTCTTACAATAACTTCTCTTGTGAAACAGAACTTCATTAATACGTTTAGAAAAAGATATCTGCCTATAATCATGTATCTGGTAAAATCTATTTGCACTGTTAGGCATTTTAACCTGAAAGACTTATATTGATGGCACAGTTCACCATCAAAAAAACGCCTAATATTTATATGATTTTGTCGTTACCGTAAGCAATGGCTCACAAAAACTTCCAAAGCAAAATAATAACGAGCAGATTTTTTCAATCTAGATTGTTCTAACCTTTAGAGAAAACAATCAAACACCAGTTCTCCTGATGACATCAGCTATTTGTTTTGAGTTTTTTCTCTATTCACATTTTATTCAGCTTCTTTTGCTTAAAATTATAAAGTTTAAGTGCATAGAAACAAATAACAAGCCAAGCAATCCAAATAACACCTATAATTAAAACTGGTCGTGTCTCATCAAAGTACCATAGGAGAATAAAAATAAAAACCATAAATAAAATAGAAAAAATCGATCCTATTGGCCAAAATGGAATGGGAAATTTTAAACCATTCTGAGCTTCTTTAGGCATCTTAATTCGCATAAAAAATTGTGAAAGTAGAATCATCATCCAAACAAAAACTGTCGCAAATGTTGCCATTGCAGCAATAAGAAAAAAAAGCTTTTCATGATAAAAATAATTAAGGACAGCACCAAGAAGAAAAATACCAAAGATCATCAAAATAACAAAAACTGGTATACCGTTTTTTGATAAATATTGAAACTTTTTTAAAGCATAACCTTCCTGCGATAAACCATGGATCATACGACAAGCACCATACATTCCACTATTCATTGCTGAAATAGCCGCTGTAACAACAACAATATTTAAAATATTTGCTGCATATGAAATCCCAAGATTTTCAAAAATGGATACAAAAGGGCTATCCATGAGACCAATCTCATTCCAAGGATAAAGAGACATTAAAATAGCTAACGTCATGACGTAAAAAAGCAAAATACGAACTGGAGTAGAATTAATTGCCTTTGAAATCGTTTGATGAGGGTTTTGAACTTCCATGACTGCCATGCCAATGATTTCTATGCCACCAAAAGCAAAAACAACAACACTAAAGCAAGCTAAAAAACCAAACCAACCATTGGGAAAAAGTCCACCATTTTTCCATAAATTATGAACAGTAACGGTAGAAAAATCTGCACCTTCACCCCCCCCCCAAAAAATAATTGCTATTCCTAAAATAATCATCGCAATGATAGCAATAACTTTAATAGAAGATAGCCAAAACTCTAGTTCACCATAGACTTCTACAGCAGCTAAATTAATACCTGTGATGATTAATGTAATACTCAGTGCCCATACCCAAGGAGCAACATCAGGATACCAAAACCCCATATAAGTCGCAAAAGCTGTAATATCAGCCAAACCAACAAGAATCATCTCAAATACATATGTCCATCCCGTTAAAAAACCTGCTAATGGTGATATGTAATTTGCCGCATAACGAGCAAAAGAACCAGGCAATGGATTATGAAGTATCATCTCTCCTAGAGCCCGCATAACCATAAAAATAGCTAAACCAGCAATACAATAGGCAATCAAAACACTGGGACCCGCAAGCTTAATTGCCTGTGCAGACCCATAAAAAAGACCTGTTCCAATAGCAGAACCAAGAGCTAAAAAAATAACTTGGCGCTTACTCATCCCTCTTTTCAGTTCATTTATTGCCATTTCTTTCCTTACTTTTTGAAATGCTGACAATCCACACCACGATAACAGCTCTATGAGAAATAAAGCCTCATGTTTCTTTCACAAATATATTTCAAAAAACATCGAAGACCAGCCAGTCTAACACTTTGCTCTAAACAATGAAAAAATACTTTTATTGCGAATTATTCAGCTTTTATAGCCTGCAATTTCGTATTATTTTATTCAAATAAAGTGATAATGAATTTTTTCATAATTGTCATTTAATTCATTTCGTATTCTCTAGTTTTTTACAGAGAAAATTAACCTTAATGTAATCTAAACTTTTAGGCTTCTATTTCAGTGTACTGAAATAGAAGCCTAAAAATTCATAACAAACACATTAACTATGCATACAATTAATTTTTTGTTACTTTAAGCTAACTTTCTTTGAGCTTATAAAAAAACTTTTTACGCCAATTGAATAGCTCAATTAATGATAATACGAATCTCGCAAGTTTTCAAAAGCATGAGAAAATCTATCTACAACCCATCTTTTAAGGACTCCAGCTGCCTTAACGACAAGCTTTCCAATGAAAAAAAAATATACGGTAAAAAGAGCATCTTTGATTGTTGGTCCGATGATAGCGTTCTCCTTACCTCTGGAAATTTGCCCTGAGATAGCAATAAAATCTTTGTTTTTCGCTGAAATAAGAGGCTCTTTCTCTTGGTCAACTATCATAATGAAAACTTCCTCTGGAAAGCTAACTCTCCTAAAATTTGCATGAATCTCAAGAATTTGAGAAAAAAAAAGAACTGTTATTGAAACACATAATTTAGCACTTTTAAACATTCCTTTCTCCTTTTTTATTATAAATATCAAAAATGAACTATAAAATTCATAAAGTATTAACAAATAAGAAGAATATAAAATAAAACTTTTATTTTTACTCTATACAATACATATATTATAATTTATATTTATATAAATATAATATCAAGAATATATAATTCGTGGATATTATTTAACTTATATTAAAATTTCTGATATAAATCAGAAAATATAGGTGCTTTAAGTTTATAGTTTCTATAAAATAACAAAATATCTAGTTAACTACAAAAATCAGATATATACAGTAAAAAATATATAATTTATTAAATAATTCAAATATAGTATCGCTCCTCTATATTTTCATATGAGGAAGTTTTAAAATTCAATATCCGCCCTTCAGCATTGACCTTAAAACAAATACTATTGAAAACTTAATGAAGGAAAAATTGTTTCTGGTAAAACAGATAATAAGTGCCCTTCACGCACAAGTATATGTGCTTGATGAAGATCTGGAGCCAGATAGCGATCTTTCTTAAGAGAAGCAACATTTTTTCGTAGACATTCCATAACAGATTGCAAAAAAGTACTTGTTTTTAAAGGTGCACGATATTCAATTCCTTGTGCTGCAACAAGCGTTTCAATGCCAATAAGTGTAAAAAGATTTTCGCTCATTACCAATAACCGACGCGCTCCATGGCAAGCCATTGAAACATGATCTTCTTGATTGGCAGAAGTTGGGGTTGAATCAACGGAAGCAGGATGGGCCATTTGCTTATTTTCAGACATTAAAGCTGCCGCTGTTACTTCAGCAATCATAAAACCTGAATTAAGACCCGCATTATGTGCTAAAAAAGCTGGAAGTCCATAAGAAACTGCTGGATCAACCATAAGAGCAATACGCCGTTGAGAAATAGATCCTATTTCACATAAAGCAAGAGCAATCTGATCAGCAGCAAACGCTACAGGTTCAGCATGAAAATTCCCACCTGATACAACTTCACCATTCCTTAAAATCAATGGATTATCTGTAACAGCATTTGCTTCAATAATCAGTGTTTTTGCTGCTGCCAGCAAAATATCAAAACATGCCCCCATGACCTGTGGCTGGCAACGTATACAATAAGGATCTTGTACACGCTCATCCCCCCGTAAATGTGCTGCACGAATTTCTGAATCCTCTACAAGCTTTTCTAATGTTTTCGATACAGCAATCTGCCCATAATGTCCTCGTAAAATATGGATATCAGGATGAAATGGCACCGTTGATCCCATGATGGCATCTGTCGTCAAAGCCCCTGCCAACAATCCACCACACAATGCCCGATAACCTCGAAAAAGACCAGCAAGTGCAAGGGCTGTTGATGTTTGAGTCCCATTAATAAGAGCTAGACCTTCCTTTGCCTCTAAAATAATAGGGGACAATCCCGCTTTCTCTAATGCAACCGCCCCACTCATACGAATATTTTGAAAAAATGCTTCTCCTTCTCCCATCATAACAGCCGCCATGTGAGCAAGTGGAGCTAGATCACCTGAAGCACCAACAGACCCTTTTTCAGGGATGACAGGAATGACGCCCTTTGCAAGCATATTTTCCAACAAATTTACCAATTCTAGACGAACTCCTGAAGCCCCTCTTCCTAAAGAGATAAGCTTTAAGCTCATTATCAAACGCACAATATTTTCAGCTAAAGGCTCTCCTACCCCACAACAATGAGACAAAATAAGGTTTCTCTGTAAAACAGCGACATCGTCCGCATCAATTTTAATGGAAGCCAACTTCCCAAAACCAGTATTAATACCGTACACAGGCTCACTTCCAGCAGCAATTTCAGCAATGCGCTGAGCCCCTTTCTCGATAGCTAAATGCGTGTCATTATGAAGTTTACTCACTTCACCATTAAAATAAATAGCTGCAAGCTCACTAAGCGTCACCTCGCTCGGTTTCAGTATAATAGCCATAATTTACTTTCTTTTTTTATCAAAGTATAACGTTTAGCATTATTGATCCTTCTATAAAACAAAAAAAACTATAACGACTCTTTAAATCTTTAAAGCGAGAATGCTTTCTTAAAGGTATTCCTTACAATGGAGTTATTATCACGATAAATGAAAATGAAATATTGACAAGCTCAACCAAGGTCATGGATTTCAAAAATAGACAACACATTAATTTATAATCATAATCTAGCATTATTAATATTAAATGAGAGAGCGGAATATCTTAAGACTCTTTCATTCCAAATCTGTGTATGTTGAATCAATCAAAACCATTCGCTTGCACGTCATAAGCGAGATTGTCGTATGGATAAAACTGTACAAAAAAGGACTAAAAACTCCTCTTATAAACCATGTCAAGGGCTGTCGCAACACTGGGAAATGACAAAGTGTGTGATGGTGCAGGCTTATTCTTTTATGAAGCGTAAAGATGGAGAACTCAATGGATTTATCATCAAGCTATTCCTACTAAACTTATAAAAACCTTAAATAGATAGCTGCCACAATCTATCATGATTGCAAAAATTAAACTCTATAGAAAATTAAAAAACTTATTCAACACATCACAACAGAGAAAAAATTGAGCTTATTTGCCACTTCTAAAATTGTATTTAAAGCGCCAGATTAAACCTTGAAAAACACATCTTCAATAAAACCACATAAGACTCGGACTAACCCGTTATTTAAAATAGAAAATAAAAGAAGTTTTCTTATATCAAAAAAATTAATTAATATATTGTTTTTATATTATATCTTCTAAAAAGAGAAATGCTTCATATAGCATATTTATATTTTACTTTTTATTATATTCAATCTGAATTTAGAGATAATTTCAAAATGAGTTGTTTTTTTAAGGTTCTTCCAAGCCATTACCTTTTTTACTACAAATTTCTGATTATGATAATTTTTTGTACTTTTTCAGTTATTTTTGTCAAAATTTATTAAAAACACTCTCATTTAATAATAAAAAGCAATCATAAAAACAAAGAATTATAAAACATTTCTATTCAATCTACCTCTTTCCATTTTATAAAATAATCTGTTGTTAAACTGCAGTAAAGAAAGCGCTTCGATGCTATAATGCAGTGCATAAATTTTCTATTTAAACTCTCTCATATTAAATGAACAATGAAAATCAGCGGTAATAAGATGTCAATGTGAATGCTGAAGAAAAAAACTTTCCCCCTTAAAGTCTGCCTTAATAATGCGTTAATTTCCTGAATACCGCCTACTCAGATGTGCTAAAAGAGCAAAAGTAATCATCGATATCGGATTATCCTGCATACATATAGAGCTCACTTCGATACAAAAGCTCCAAATTGCCTTGCACTTCATATTTCTTTATCAATGCGACCAATTGCCGCAAATATTCTTCCCCATAGAAAGCAATAGCGCGTTGCGCTTGCGTTGAAGAGCGGCTCATTCCAATAAAAGCTTCAGATGGGATCATCATCGTCCAATTGTGCGTATGAAAAAAAATCTTTTCTGGATCTACCCCAAAGCCATCACTCATTTCCTGTAAAAAATCAAAATTACGATAATACCGAGAATAGTTCGGACTCATTTTCTCTAACAATGTCTCATAAGCCTCTAGAAATTCGCTATGCTGGAAATCGCGATTATTTTGAATAACCGCCATGACACCATTGACCCGAAGTTGATCTGAAACAGAACAAAGCAACTTAGAACGATCCATCCACTGAAAAGCTTGCGCTGCAATGACAAGATCAACCTCGCCAATTTGAGGCAATAGGTCTTCGGCACGGCCCTGATACCACTGCACCGTAGGAAATTTTTTTCGCCCCTGCTTAATCATATCTGCCGATACATCGATAGCATGATATTGGTGCTCATTTCCTAAAAATTTAACAATTCCCTCTAATGCGATGCCTGTCCCAGCACCCACATCCACAATGGACAAATACTTTTTGTTCTTAAAAGGATGGAGCATGGTTTTAAATAAAGTAAGGGGATAGCGAGGACGATAACGATCATAATCATTAGCCAATCCATCAAACTTTTCACTTTGCCGCTGAACACTTTCTATCATAGGACTTTCACCCTCCTTCTCAATTACTACCATACATAATAAAAAAGCCTTTTTTATCCAATGTATTAAAACTTCTAAAGGAGGAAAATAAGAACTGCCCTGACCTTCTATCTTTCCATAAGATTGATACTTACATTTTTCTCTTTTCCAATTGTTATCTGCACGTTGCGAAATCCAAAACTCCTACGAAAATAATATAATTTTCTGTAATAATAATTGATATAAATATTATTGATCTTTTATAAGATGACATCTATATTACTATTATTATTTTAATATCAACAAGTCACTTAAGCGTACCTAAAACGCATAGAGATATCAATTTATTGATAAATACGCCTGTTTATAAAGTTCAAAATACTTTCCACCAAGAAAATAAACCCTATATAATACATAAAATATCTGTGGAGACATCTTTATGTTAAATGTACAAACTTCTTCAATGTTTAAAATATTAAAAAAATTTCCAATCGTGATTTTTTTGGCATGGTTAGTGCCGTTTTTAAGTGGGTGCGGATTTAATACGATACCAACAAATGAAGAAAAAGCACATGCAGCATGGAGTGAAGTGCTCAATCAATATCAACGTCGTACAGATCTCATTCCCAATCTTGTAGAAACAGTTAAAGCTTACGCAGCTCATGAACAAAGCGTTTTCACAAATGTAATTGAAGCACGCGCCAAAGCAACGCAAGTCAACATTAATGCAGATATGTTGAATAATCCAGAAGTTATGCAGCAATATCTCAAAAATCAAGCAAATTTATCAAGTGCACTTTCGCGGCTTATGGCTGTTGTTGAAAACTATCCGGATCTTAAAGCAAACCAAAACTTTCTTGCTCTTCAATCACAATTAGAAGGAACAGAAAACCGTATTTCCGTTGCACGCCGCGATTATATTGAAACAGTACGTGCCTACAATACTGCACTCAAAACAATGCCGACGATGATTTGGGCAAAATTCTGGTTTCGTGATGCTAAACCTATGCCAACTTTTACCATCGATACTGATAGCCAACAAACACCAAAGGTTAATTTTAATTAATGAAATCATTTCGATACTCTTTGCAACGTATTGTATTTCCAAAATTATGGGCTTTTATCTGCTCTCTGTATTTAGTTGCTGCATTGGGAAGTATCGCTTGTTCGCAAATAAAATTTCCTCATTTAACAGGTTATGTTAATGATGTGGCTCATTTGCTCGATAATGCAACCAAGGAAGACTTGACAAAAAAACTGGCAGCACTCGAAGAGAAAACGGGAGATCAAATTGTTCTTGTGACACTCCCTACTCTTTCGGGCAATGATATAGAAACATACAGCAATTCTCTTTTTTGTACATGGGGATTAGGCCAAAAGAAGATCAATAATGGTGTATTACTGGTCATTGCACCGAATGAACGCACAGCACGTATCGAAGTTGGATATGGTTTGGAAGGAGAGCTAACAGATGCTCTTTCCTCTGTCATTATTAATAGCTTCATGATTCCTAATTTTCGTGAAGGAAATTATCAAAAAGGAATTGCTGAAGCAGTTGATGCAATTATCAAAGTTATTACAGAAAGTGATTCTGATTTTACTTTTCGCATCAAAGAAAAAGCTAAAATCGTTGAAGAACAACGTAAACAAGCTGAAAAAGAAGAAATGATTATAAATATAATCATGTTTCTCATTCTCTTTATAGTCGTTTGTTTGCCCATTCTTGCAATGATTTTTGGTAAAAAAGTGGGTCCACAAAAGTATCTCTGGCTGGGGATCATCTTCACACCTTGGTTTCTTAACTTAAGTGCCGGTGGCAGATATCCTGGTGGAAGGTTCGGTGGTCCTCGAGGTGGAGGGGGATTTAGGGGTGGTGGTGGATCATCAGGTGGTGGTGGTGCAACAGGAAGATGGTAAAAGGAACGTCGATTTTTAAGCGTAGCAAATCTTCTTAAGATAAAATTTATGAACGTATTCTCTTTTATTCAACAATTCTATACCTTACTCTGTAATCACTTTTATTGATTACAAAATAAACTCAAACATCAAGATAAATATTACCAATGACATTTGAATTGAAACATACGGATCGTAATCACTTATCACATCATTTTAATGCAATTCTAGGAAATCCACCCGTTGAATGGAAGATAAGTGATCATCTAGTTGAGTATCCTGAAGCTCTGCGTTATATGCAAGAACGTGTAGAAAAAATTCTTGCAAAAACCGCGCATGAACAAGTTTGGCTTCTTGAACACCCTTCCCTTTATACAGCGGGAACGAGTGCAAATAAAAAAGATCTTTTGGCGCCTAATTTATTCCCTGTTTATGAAGCAGGACGTGGAGGTGAATTTACATATCACGGTCCAGGACAGCGTATTGCTTATATCATGCTTGATCTTAAACGCCGGAAACAAGACATTCGTGCTTTCATTAGTGCATTAGAAGAATGGATCATACAGATGCTTGCCAACTTTAATATTAAAGGCGAACGCAGAGAAGATCGCGTTGGTGTCTGGGTTAAACAGTCTCATTGCCCATCAAAACAAAATGATCTTTCTTCCGAAGATAAAATTGCAGCCATTGGCATTCGAGTGCGCAAATGGATAAGTTTTCATGGAGTTTCTATCAATGTTAATCCTAACTTAGCCCATTATTCAGGAATTGTTCCTTGTGGAATTACAAACCACGGTGTCACAAGCTTTCTTAATCTCGGTTGCCCTGTAGCAATGCATGATATTGATATTGCTCTCAAACACGCTTTTGAACAAATTTTTGGCCCAACAATCGATGTTTCCTAAGTGCATTGATTTTTAAACAAAAAACAGGCATAAAATTATTTTAATAAATATTTTATTTTATGAGGTGGATAGTTAAACGCTATGAGCGATAACAAAAAGGATCTTTTTAGTGTTTTTAATAAAGCCCAATCTCGGGTAAATACAAAAGAAAACACTCTGCAGTCTTCAATGAAATCAAACGCGATGATTTCAAGAAAAAGTGCAAAAGATACGCAAGAAGATGACTATAATGCCCTCTCTATTCGAGTTCTTGAGGGTTTAGAGCCCGTACGTTTACGCCCTGGAATGTATATTGGTGGAACAGACAGTAAAGCGCTTCATCATTTATTTTCCGAAATTATTGATAACGCGATGGATGAAGCTGTTGCGGGTTATGCAGATTCTATTGAGGTCTCATTAGATAGGAACGGTTATATAACCGTTACAGATAATGGACGCGGTATTCCTATCGAAAATCATCCTCAAATGCCTGAGAAATCGACTCTTGAAGTTATTATGACACAACTCCACTCAGGGGGAAAATTTGATGGAAAGGCTTATCAAACTGCAGGTGGACTTCATGGAGTAGGAATTTCTGTCGTCAATGCTCTTTCTGATGATATGGAAGTTGAAGTTGCACGAGAACGAAAACTTTACCGCCAACGTTTCTCACGTGGTATTCCTCAATCTGGATTGGAAGATCTGGGAGATGTTTATAATCGTCGTGGTACGCGCGTTCGTTTTCATCCTGATCATGAAATTTTTGGTGAAAAAGCAGCTTTTGATCCAGAAAAAATCTATAAGATGACATGCTCCAAAGCCTATCTTTTTGGTGGCGTAAAAATTCGCTGGTCTTGTGATCCCGTCATACTTGAAGGCGCAAAAAATATTCCTGAAAAAGCTGTTTTTCATTTTCCCGATGGGCTTAAAGACTATTTACTTTCGTCACTAAAAGATAAATCTCGAGTAACGTCAGAAATTTTTTCTGGCAAAACACAACACAATAATGGCCATGGCTCCGTTGAGTGGGCTATCGCTTGGCATGGTGGTGATTCTTGTGTGCAATCTTACTGCAATACGATTCCTACAGGAGAAGGCGGAACACATGAAATAGGATTACGTCAAGCTCTTTTGCGTGGATTGAAATCCTACGCTGAGTTAATAGGAAACAAGCGCGCAACGATTATTACGTCTGACGATATTATGATTTCAACAGCCGCAATACTTTCAGTCTTTATCAGTAACCCTGAATTTGTTGGACAAACAAAAGATCGATTAGCAACCATTGAAGCACAGCGTATCGTTGAGAATGCAATCCGCGATCCTTTTGATCATTGGTTAGCAAATTCCCCACAAGAAGCAACAAAACTTCTCGATTGGGTTATTGAACGTGCTGAAGAACGTGTTAAACGACGCCAAGATAGAGAAATAAGTCGAAAAACTGCTGTCCGTAAATTACGTCTGCCCGGTAAACTTGCAGATTGTAGCCAGAACCATGCTGTGGGTGCTGAACTATTCATTGTTGAAGGAGATTCTGCAGGAGGATCTGCTAAACAAGCAAGAAATAGAGCAAACCAAGCAATTTTACCTCTTCGTGGTAAAATCTTAAATGTCGCCAGTGCTGCACATGAAAAAATGAACTCAAGCCAAACAATTAGCGATCTTATCCTTGCTCTTGGATGTGGAACACGCTCCAAGTATCGTGAAAAAGATCTCAGATATGAACGTATTATCATCATGACAGATGCTGATGTTGATGGTGCTCATATTGCGTCACTGCTCATTACCTTCTTCTTTCAAGAAATGCCTGACCTTATTCATCAGGGACATTTATATCTTGCCGTCCCCCCCCTTTATAGAATATCACAAGGAGGAAAAGTTGCTTATGCTCGTGACGACATTCATAAGGATGAATTGCTCAAAACTGAATTTACTGGAAAAGCTAAAATCGAAATCGGGCGTTTTAAAGGGCTGGGTGAAATGCGCGCAGAACAACTTAAAGAAACGACTATGCATCCTCAAAAACGTACATTGCTTCGTGTTTCTATTGATGCCGTGGAAATGCAAGAAACGAAAAAGACTGTAGAAAGTCTCATGGGAACAAAACCAGAAGCACGATTTCGTTTCATACAAGAAAATTCTACTTTTGCTTCTAATCTAGACATCTAATGTAAAAAATATCCCTTTCAAGCCACTGCGGCTGCGTCAATCACGCGCAGCTGCGGATTGATCGTTCCATTCCAATAATTCAAACTAAGATGACCAGCTAAATGAATCATTTCACCAATATTTTCAAAAAGAAAATCACCAAGCGATGTCCCTACAGCACGAAAAGCTATTCCTTGTAGTTTTTTTCCTTCAACATTAGATACAATGAGGCGAAGATGTCCTTTACCAACTTCAGATAGATTCACCAGTCGATGAGAGGGAAGAACAAAAACAGGTGTTGCATTCCCTGCCCCAAATGGCCCTGCTTTTTCAAGCAATTCAAACAGCGCTTCATTAATACCAGAAGCAGAAAGAGAGCCATCTATACTAAGAGATTTTTTTGCACGCAACTGTGAAACCATTAAAGAAACTTTTTCTTCTAGCCATTTTCGAAAAATTTCAATTTTTGTTGATTGAATTGTAATTCCTGCTGCCATACTATGTCCCCCTCCTTTTTCTAATAAATTTAATGTAACAGCTTCACGAACGAGTGCTCCTAAATCTATACCATTAATTGAGCGTCCCGACCCTACGCCATTTCCATCTTCTTTCAAAGCAATAGCAAAAACAGGGCAAAAAAAACGCTCTTTGAGACGGGAAGCAAGAATACCAATAATTCCCGGATGCCATTCTTTATGAGAAATCACAAGTGACAATGGTATTTCTTGATCTTGATAAAGAGAAGAAATGTAAGATTCCGCTTGTGCTAATTGAATGTTCTCCATTTCTTGGCGTTCTTGATTAAGCCGATCTAATTGTTCTGCTATTCTGTCCGCTTCATCTTTATTCTCACAGCTAAGCAAACGTGCTCCCAAAGCTTGATCACCAATGCGCCCTCCTGCATTAATTCTAGGACCTAATAAAAAACCTAAATGAAAACTATTAAGCGGTTCCCCTATTCGTGCAACCTTTGTTAAAGCTGTTATTCCTAGATTATGCATAGAACGAGCAACTTGAAGCCCTTTTAACACAAAAGCACGGTTAACCCCCTGTAATGGAACGACATCACATATGGTTGCCAATGCAACAAGATCAAGCATACTTAAAAGATCAGGCAGCGGTCCTTGGAATTGTTTTTTCCGCAGCAAATGATGAACCCAAGCTAACGTAACAAAAACAACGCCAGCTGCACATAAATGCCCCTGTTTAGAAAAATCATCAGGACGATTAGGATTGACAAGAGCAACAGCTTCTTGATGAATCTCTGACATTTGATGATGATCTAAAATCACAACATCAGCACCAGCAAGCCTAGCTGCTTTTACGGCATCTGGACTGTTTGCGCCACAATCAACAGTGATAATTAACCGAGCGCCTTCTTGCACAAGCATCCTCATTGCTTGTTCATTCGGACCATAGCCTTCAACAATACGATCAGGAATATAAATTTTGACTTCAATACCAAAATAACGAAAAAAACGCGCTATGAGTGCCGATGAACAAGCACCATCAACATCATAATCACCAAACACAGCAACCTGTTCTTGATTGAGAAGAGCCTTAACAATACGCTCTGCAGCGCATTGCATATCCCTAAAACTTTCTGGATCCGGCATAAGTGTACGCAATGTTGGATTAATAAAAGCAACAGCCTCAGCTTCATCCACATCTCTTGCTGAAAGTACTCGAGCTAACTGATCTGGAAAACCAAATTTTTGAGAAATAGCGCGCGCATTATTTATCCCTTGAACATCAAGGGCATCTAACCAAGCTTGACCACAAGCAGAAGATTCAACATTGAGAAAATAACGAGACCACTGCATTATTACTTATTTTATAATGAAGAACGATAAAATACAATCATGCGTTAAAGATAAAATAGTCTTTTGCAACATTCATTTTAAATTTAAATGGTCCACAAACTTCTTTAATGTGGTATTACAATACCTTTCTCATAACATGTTGTTTTATAAAGTTTTTATTTTCTCTTGACGTCAATCAAAAGACATTATATCAGAACAAGTGGTATGCGTTAAATATTTCGCTATGGTAACAATTTTCAACGCAAAACAGTAAAAATTCCCTTATATTAAAAGGGTTCTAATAAAGGATACTTCTATGGCAACTTTTTCACAAAAGCCAACTGAAGTGGTGAAAAAATGGGTTATTATTGACGCAGAAAACCTTGTTTTAGGTCGTCTTGCCACATTTGTTGCTAACCGCTTACGTGGCAAACATAAAGCTACATTTACTCCACATGTTGATGATGGTGACAACGTTATTGTCATTAATGCAGATAAAATAGCTCTCACTGGCAAAAAATATACGGATAAAAAATATTATTGGCATACCGGCTATATTGGTGGAATCAAACAACGTACAGCACGTCAACTTCTTGAGGGGCGTTTTCCCGAACGCGTTATTGAAAAAGCGGTAGAGCGTATGATTCCTCGTGGACCTCTTGGTCGCCGTCAATTGAAGAATCTACGTGTTTACGCTGGAAGCCAACATCCACATGAAGCACAACAGCCTGAATCTCTTGACGTTGGTGCTTTAAACCGCAAAAACAAAAGGATTGCTTGATTATGGCTGAAATTAATTCTCTTTCTGAGCTTAGCATAGTAACAAGTATTACAGAAACACATGAAAATGTTGTTCCTGTTCACGTGCAAAAGCTTGATTCACAAGGACGTGCTTACGCAACAGGAAAGCGTAAAGACGCTGTTGCACGTGTATGGATTAAACCAGGTTCTGGAAAAATCACGATCAACAATAAGGAATTTGACAAATATTTTGCTCGTCCTGTTCTTAGAATGATTCTTCGTCAACCAATTGTTGCAACAAATAGGGATACCCAGTTTGATATTATTGCAACCGTTGCAGGCGGTGGTCTTTCCGGACAAGCCGGTGCAGTGCGCCATGGCATTTCCAAAGCTTTAACCTATTACGAACCAGAACTTCGCTCAATCTTGAAAAAAGGTGGGTTTCTTACCCGTGATAGTCGTGTTGTTGAACGTAAAAAATACGGTAAAGCAAAAGCACGTCGTTCTTTCCAATTCTCAAAGCGTTAATTTCAATTTTTGCAATGCATAAAGCCTCGGACAAAAACGGGGCTTTTTTAAACTGCTAAAACAGACTTTTAGATGAATGTAGGAACAAATCTATACCGATTAAAAAAAACAAGAATGCAGAACAACCTCTTCTCTTAAGATAAAAGGCAAGAAAAATAGACCGAAAAAATTCAAAACTTCAGTTTCAATTTTTAAAATCTGTTTTACTAACTTGTAATATATCGACGTGCTAAAGCACAAAAATATTTACGCGACAACTTTAGCAATCTTATAAGCTTTTCAATATTTTCCTATCATCACTTAACAAGCTTTAGTCCAAGAAATGCTTTACCATTGTAATAAAATGAGGGACAGAAATAGGCTTTGACATATATTCTTCACATCCACTGGCACGAATTCGCTCCTCATCGCCTTTCATAGCAAAAGCTGTTACAGCAACAACGGGGATTGATCGAAGTTCTTCATCTTCTTTTAATTGTTTAATAACATCTATTCCAGAGACCTCTGGCAACTGGATATCCACAAGGATAAGAGATGGCATTGATGAACGCGCCAAATCTAATGCCATAAGACCATTACGCGTTTCAACGGTTTCATAACCACTCGCTTCTACAAGATCGCGAAATAACTTCATATTAAGCTCATTATCTTCCACGATCATGACTTTTTTTGACATTCGTATAACTCCACCCTTCTCAGATAAAATAGAGAAATAGAAATGAATCCACATTCTCTTTGCTTAAGATAAAATGATAAAATGAATTGTAAACCACAAAGAGATTAAAAGATTCCAATAAAAGCATTTTTGCAAATATTTGTAAGACGCATCGCTATACTTATTCAGTTCATCAACATAAAACCCACAAATAGTCGTAAGATTGTGTGACCTTGTATTTTTTGAATTGATATACAAAGTTTATGGATATCTCAATTAATGCATTCGCGTTTTCATCATAAAAAAATATCAACCACAAACTTAGCTCAAACGCGTATTTTGAAGAGGAAAAAATTTAAGTAAATTTAAAAAGCAACTGATTCGCTGAATTTAATGCGCCATATACTGGCATCCACAAAACAATATCTTAATGATATAAAAAGATAAACTTATCAATGTTATTAAGAGTAAAAAATAAATAAACCGTGATTAAATAACACGGTTTATTTAATATAAAACATTCAAATAACAGAATAATTCAAATTTGATCAAGGATAATATCTTTTAATTCAAAGCCCATGAACTATGAGCAAAAGCATCGAATGTTCTTCCACCTGTCTCTCTGTTAGGACTGGGCGGCTTTCTAGTAAAGAAATATACAAAATATGCGATTAAAGCAAAAATCGCTGTCTCCATCCCCATTAAACCCGCGACTTTTTGGACATTTTTCTCACCCCCTTGTCCTTCAAACTGGCTAATAACCATATCAACAGCTTTAATAACTCTATTTTCCTGTGTCATTACAGAAATAAAACCAGCTTTTTGAAATCTACCATTTAAAGAATCAGCATTGGCTCTTAAAATCTGTGAAAAGAAAATCGCTACTGCAACAAAACATACTATACAATGCTTGAATATTTTCATCATAACCACCTAATTACAATATTTAATAAAATAAATTTTCTTTACCGCCCCCTCTAAATAAAAAACATTCCATCATCTATCGATAAAGTATATTTATCTTCTTATAATAAAAATATAATACAAAATTTAATTAATAACTTTATTTTAATTGTTGTTTTTGTATTATATTACACCTATAATATATCCGTTACATGTTTATTTAATAATTGTCAATTATTTTATTTGTACTTTACATTATGTATGTTTAATGATAAAAATATATTAAAATAAAATTATTTTATTGTTTTTATTATAAATTTAGCTTTATTATCATAAATATTATTATGATTTTATAATATAAAAAAATATTAATATGTTGTTTTTTAGTTACACATAATATTTTTATTTTTTGTATAATATAGTAAAATAAATATTTTTATAAAATAATTTTTCCTTAGTATATATTGAGAAAAAATATTTGCCCCAGCTACAATTAGCGTAAGCACCAGCTTAATTCTTTGATTGAAAAAGCTAAATTAGGTAATATAAGGGATAACTTTGGTGAATGCGCTAAATCTAATGCCATAAGCTATTACACATTTCAACGATTTCACAGCCATGCGTTTCTACAAGAACGTGGAATAATTTTAATAAAGTTCATTGTCTTCCACAATTATAACTTTCTAACATTAATATAATTCACGACTTTAAGATAAAATAGAGAAATAAAAATTTAAATAACGTTGATATGGATAGATTATTTGCTAGCAAACAATCTTCTCTATTAAATCAGAGTGTTCACTACTATGATATTGTAATTTCAATCACGACAACACTTCAATAACAGACTAAAATATAGATTCACTATAAGCTTAAAATAAAAATTTTGGAATTGATCATACATACAATGAATGAACCGTAACATACAAAAGTAATCATAACACTAGAAAGTGAAAAAGCTTATCACTCTTGTTCACTATTCCTTCCTCACTCATTTTTTTTGTGTTATTTTTAAAGTCTTGTAAAAGATATGAATTACATACAAAAAAATTTAGCCCTTTGTAATCTCTACGCCATCAATCACATTAGTTTTATTAATGATAAGCAATAACATCTGTATAGCTCTAAGCTTAAATAGCAACACCAGATTAAAGTATCATTTTTATTTATTGTAAAAGAGTATGTAAAACTTCATTTTACTCTTATCATTGTTAAGAAAAATTGAAAAATGAGCTTATTAATATTTAAAAAATAGAAAATATTTTTTTACAAAATAATATCTTATTTAATTACTTTTTAAAATAACCTATTTAAAATAATATAAATATATTATGTTTATATTGTATGTGTTTAAATTGTATATTTTTAATTAAATAATAATATTTATAATAACACTAAAATATTACATAATAATTATCTTTCTATTAAATAGAATAAGAAATTAACAAGAAAATCAAGTATAATTCTCTTTGTTTACAAGAACAACAAAGAAATATATTTAATTATGTTATTGAACTCAGTTGCGTTGCCATCGTTTTTGCCTGCTTGGATTGGTGAATCCTTTTATTTCCAAGCAATTATTAACTGAATTTTGACTGCTCAGCATGCTGAAAAATCTCTATGTGATTGTTGTCTTGATAATTGCTATCATGTTGTTTGGCGAAGCTCTTAGCTTTCTATCGGGCAACTTAAAAGCTTTATTCTGTCAATTTTCTTATTGTTTAAGCAAAAACTCATCCACGTAATAATATATTGAATGTACCAACAAAATCCGCACGAATAACCACATTTTGCACATATAAAAATTACCCATCTTTGACAGTTTTTTAGCACTATAAACGCAACAAAAGTAAATTTTGCTCGGAGGAGAAAGCACTACTAATATTGTACACCATCTTACAATTGGCTTGTGTCATCAAGCAGCCATCCAAACTCAAACTAAAACTGATCTAAAACCAAGAAATTTAACTCTATGATTTCTGTTGTAAATTCTTTGCTCATAGCTATAGAAATACAACCGATTTTATGCATGAATATGTCTAATAAAAATCCTCATGTGTAAATTTTACATACCCTATACCGCCAGCATAAATAACGATATTTTACAGTACGATAGAATTTTCACTCAATTTTTTATTTTTATAATCATGATGACTTTTATATTATCCCCCTAATCCATTAAATTTACGCATTGTTTTCTTATAACTTATGAAAGTCATGACCATGGAAAGAAAAGCGCTCAACAGAAGATATCCAATATTCCATTCGTCTTTACCAAGCAACAATGACACAGGCAAGGAAGCAGAAAAAGCCATGGGAAGCATAAACAAAAGCCATTTTACGATGCTTAAAGGATAAATTCCTATTGGCACAAATGAAAGCTCGTAAATCATTTCATGAAAATATTCGACAGGCATCTTACGGCTAATAATAAATGTTATAAAATTGAACATCATGAAAAAACAAATATTGACGATAAAAACACAAAATATTGCAACAATAAAAGAGATCCATCTTAGCTTAAGATCAGAAATATTCGGTAATGATACAAATAAATAGGCACTAACATAAAGGACAAAGAGCTTGATCAAATTAAGAGGTTTACACCAACCAAACAACATCAACAACCAGATTGAAACGGGCTTTATCAAGTATGGTTCAATTTTACCATCCGCTACTTTTTCAAAAACGTTTCAATAGAATTAGTAAAAATATTCAAAAATATTCCAAGTAAAACAAAGACAACAAAGATAAAATGGATTTCATCTCTGCTATAGTTACCGATCTTTCCTGAAAAAGAAGATATTCTATCAATAAATATGAATTGAATAAAATAATAGCATAGAGAAAGCATAAACTTCCCAGCCAAATTCTTACCATAAACAATCTGTCGGCGGATATTCAGACTGATAAAATGAAGGATGATTTTCATCTCAACCACCTGCTCCATTATATGCTTTCATCCCTTTATTCCAAGCAATATAAATTAAGAATAAAAAACACAAAATATAAGTAAAACTTCCGAAAATAAACTGCTGAAACAACGCTAAATTTTGCGTCGCGAAAAACTCGGCAGGAGCTGATATCATGAAACGATAAGGATTAAATTGCATAAGCGGAATAAGCCACACCGGCCAAAAAGATGGTGGTAAAAGAACACCCCCAAGAAGCGCTGAACTGAGAATACTGAAAGAAAGTAATATATTGTACTCAATCACCCAAAAGCTTAATAAGGCAATTCCAAAAGAGATTAAAAAACAAAGCAGTTGTGATAGAATAACAACCAAAAAAAGAACAGAAAAGCGATGACCAATCCCAGAATATTTTCATAGGATAAAACAAGCTTAACAACAAAAAGAGCCAATAAGGGAATGCTATATAATACACTCTCCCCTAAAAAGTAAAAAGCATTTGTGTCATATAACTAAAGGGCTTTGTAAGATATACTTCTAATTGACCTTCTTTAACATGATGAGAGAAAAACTTAATCACATTATAACCATTATTTAAGCGACCTAGGACTAAAGCAAAAGCATAATAATACATCATATCATAAAAGCTAAAGCCATTTATGGTGTTGCCCGTATCAGAGAAAAGTGCATTCCATAATAGAAGTTGAATAACAAATGGCGAAAGTGTCCCAATGATAATATCGGTAAAAAACATTGCTCTATCACTTAGAACAGTGAGTAATCCATTCTTGGCAAAAAGAAACATACCAAAGCAGTGGTTAGATAAATTCTTTAAATTTAACACGGAGCATCTCTTCAAGCGAGGGAGTGGATACAGAGAACGTACAGTTCAATTTGGTTGTAATTTCGCGTACAAAACGCGCAAAATCCTCACGGGGCAACGAAACCTCCAGCGAGCATTCTTCAGCGTTAAAGTACTTATCTTTTAAAGGAGTAGATAATTTCAACGCAATCTCATCAATTTTTTCTACAACAGCTGAAGGTGCCGCCAAGTGTTCACAAAAAAGTGTCATTCTCACCAAAGAAGGAATGACATTTTTAAGCGCATGAAGATTACCATGAAACTATTTCTTTCCTTTATGCAAGAGAATAGTATCATCAACGTATCCATCAATATCTCCCATATCATGACTTGTGATGATATACCCAGTGCCACGCTCCCTTTTCAGTTTTTTAAGAAGCTCCCTGATTTCATGCTTAGATGTAAGATCAAGACCAATACTTGGCTCATCGAGAAACAACAGTTTAGGTCTAAAGGAGAGATTAAATGCCAATTCACTTTTCACTCTCTCACCCAGACTAAGTATCCGCACTGGCTTATCCATAATATGCTCAAGACCCAGTAACTCAGCGATCTCTTTAAGATCACGGGTAAAAGAGGCGCGTTCAAGACCATATAATGGTTGAACCATATCCAGACTGTAGCGTAAGGGCAAATCCCACCATAAACAATTCTTATGACCAAAGACCACACCCAAAGACTTGAACAGATTTTTCTTCGCTTTATAAGGATCAACACCAAGGACTTTAACACATCCCTCATCAGCGTATTGTATACCAGAAAGTATTTTAATCAGTGTCGATTTACCCGCTCCGTTAGGGACAAGAATTGCTAACGATTGCCCTGAAAAGAGGGTGAAACTCATATCTTTTAACACATAATGATTTGTATAATCCGGCTTGAAGAGAGAAAACACCTTGTTTTTAAAACCAATTTCTCTGTCAATGTTGCGATATATTTTTGAGACGTTATTAACGTCAATCAATAATGATCCCATCAGTCACTCCTAATTTCAACTTATCCCCCCTTTGAATGTTCCCATAATAAATATCTGTTTTTGTTCACTAGAAAAAACAAAAGTGTTCAAGCCCTCCCTAGAGCAATAAAACGCACCTGACGTTTTATCTCCAATTTTTTGTCTAGATATTTTTTCAATGTGATGAGTTCACTTCAATGAAGCATTAAGATACTAAAAACTTATTTCTTCTTTTATGAAAGATAATCTTTTGGATAAACTAAGTAAGTAGAAAAATAATTGGTCATTGAAAGGAGAGCTTTGCTAAGAAGGCTTCATTGTGTAAGCAAAGATACAAAGCATAAATCTATACTATAAGCATATCAAACCACATTGATAACAAAACAAAAATCCTTGACAACAGGAATTTTTTGAGAGGCTACTTTCCCTCAGCATTACTATAAAATGCCTCCATTATTCCCCATGAAAAAACTAAAATTGCTTTCACTATTTTAGTAAATATCTTTCAGATTTTATCTAACTCATCTCCCTCAACAGACACGCCTCCCCAATATATGACCTCTGTAGATAATTCAAAGGAGCAGCTTCATAAACTCAGATTATTAAACGATACATCATATCCAAAAATAACAATACAATCAATTATGGATAAAGATCTGTAGAAAGAAAGCCATGATATTCGAAAATTTCATCACTCAAAAACACAATTTTCTCATAGCAATTGACTTATCAAAAACTTTCTTCAAATAATGCCCTATTCATCTTATCAAATTTATAGACAAAATTTGTATCAATCAAAAAGAACAAATGAAGTTTGTTTAGTTGGTTTCAGCATCACTCTCATTAAAAGATAAAAGATTAAAACTTTGGACCATATGAGGTGGTAAAGGTGCAACAATGTCCAATATTCCTCCTGAAGGATGAGGAATACGAATACGACGTGCATGAAGATGAAGACGATTTTGAATTCCTCCTGGTAATGTCCAATTACTATCAGAAAAAAAATACTTTGTATCGCCAATGATAGGATGATCCATATGGGCAGCATGCACACGAAGCTGATGTGTTCTCCCTGTATAGGGTTCCATTTCAAGCCACGAAAGAGCCCGCCCTCGCGTATCTAAAACGCGATAGTAGGAAACCGCATGATGTGAATCTGGCTCCCCATGTTCACAAACACGCATTTTGTCACCTTGTGCAGTCATTTCCTTAACCATCCACGTTGAAATTTTGTCCTGCTTTTTTTTAGGCACACCCCGAACCAACGCCCAATAAGTCTTTTTTGTTTCTCGCGCTCTAAAAGCAGCAGTTAAGGACTGAGCAGCTCCCCTTGATC
This sequence comes from Bartonella sp. AP30XZML, assembly GCF_042195945.1. Taxonomy (NCBI): domain Bacteria; kingdom Pseudomonadati; phylum Pseudomonadota; class Alphaproteobacteria; order Hyphomicrobiales; family Bartonellaceae; genus Bartonella; species Bartonella sp. AP30XZML. Next base: position 157,847 of record NZ_JBHIPJ010000077.1, read on the forward strand.
GCGCAACAATAAGCACACCCGACGTCTCACGATCAAGACGATGAACCAAACGCGGCTTTTCACCTTTTTTATTGCGCCATACCTCAAGCATACTATCCATATGACGTGTTAAACCAGAGCCTCCTTGTACAGCCAACCCAGCTGGTTTATTAAAAACAAATACCTTTGGATCTTCATAAAGCAGCATTTTTTTCAAAACGGTCCCATCATCCTGCCCACGAAGTGTTTTATCCGTTATTGAAAGATTTTCCTTGTCATTAATAGGGAGAGGTGGAATACGAACAGCTTGCCCTATACAAAGACGCGTATCGGCTTTAACACGTCCACTATCAACCCGTATCTGACCAGAACGCAACAATTTTTGCAAAGCTCCAAAACCAAGTCCTGGATAATGCACTTTAAACCAGCGATCTAAGCGCATTCCATTTTCATCTGCCTCAACTTTTTTTATTTCTATGCCTGCCATGAAAATTCCCTTACCTGCTAATTTTATTGATCTATTTTTGCGCCTTTATAAACACAAAAATTCATATTTTAGTTGGTCTTATCACACCATATTACAGTTAGTATCCAAAATTTCCTTTTCTTAACGTCCAAATTTTATTAGCTAAAAACTAAGCGTTGTAAAAATCAACAGCCTTTACGCTTAATAGCGAATGGAGATAATTAACCGTGTCCTTATTCAAAACCTATGCACGTGTTCTCACTTACCTAAATAGAGAAAAAAATGCATCCCTTTTAATCTGTACCGCTAATGTTATATTAGCTATTATCACTATTGCAGAACCTATTTTATTTGGACAAGTTATTGATTCTATTACAGACAAAACAGCTATCATCCCTACTCTTGCCATTTGGGTTTGTTTTGGACTTTCACATATTATTGCTTATGTCCTTGTTGCTCGCGGTGCTGACCGCTTAGCCCATAGACGCCGCTTAACGGTTTTAACGGAATCTTTCGAACGTATCATTGCCATGCCTTTAATTTGGCATCAACAACGTGGAACTTCCAACGCACTCCATACACTTTTGCGCGCAATAGATTCCATGTCAACCATATGGCTTGATTTTATGCGCCAACATCTCTCAACGCTTGTCGCCTTATTGGTTCTCATCCCCATAGCGTTTAATATGAATTGGCGTCTTTCAATAGTCTTGGTTGTGCTTGCCATCATTTATGTATTAATTGCACGTTTAGTGATGCGAAAAACAAAAGACGGACAAGCCGCTGTAGAATGCTATCATCATAACCTTTTTAAGCATGTCAGTGATTCAATCTCTAATGTTTCCATTGTACAAAGTTATAACCGAATAAAAGAAGAAACTTCCATACTGCATCAACATACAAATGCTCTTCTTAAAGCACAAAATCCTGTTCTCAATTGGTGGGCGCTCGCCAGTGGCTTAAATCGAATGGCTTCAACAATTTCAATCGTTTGTGTTCTTCTCCTTGGAGCTTTTTTTGTTGCAAAAGATCAATTACGAGTAGGTGAAGTCGTTGCTTTTGTTGGATTTGCACAACTCATGATTAGCCGCCTAGACCAAATGAGCAGTTTTATTAATTGTGCAATATCCTCACAAGCAAAACTGCAAGAATTTTTTGAAATGGAAGACTCAACCTTTCATATCAACGAACCGCAAAATCTTCCTTCCCTCCAAAATGTTAAAGGCGCCATACAATTTCATCACGTGACCTATCAATTCCAAAATTCTTCTCAAGGTGTTTTTGATATTTCCTTTGAAGTTAAAGCAGGACAAACTGTTGCGATTGTAGGACCAACAGGGGCTGGAAAAACAACATTGATCAATCTGTTGCAGCGCGTATACGACCCTACCCTTGGGCATATCTCCATTGATGGAATAAATATATGCTCAATCAATCGCGAATCTTTACGCAAATCTCTAGCAACAGTATTTCAAGACTCGGGTCTTTTCAACCGTACTATTCATGACAATATTTCAATAGGAAAAGCGAGCGCAACGAATGAAGAACTTTATGAAGCAGCAAAAATAGCAGAAGCTCACGATTTTATTCTAAAAAAAGCTGATTGTTATAACACAATAGTGGGCGAACGAGGATCTCAATTATCAGGTGGAGAAAAACAACGACTAGCAATTGCACGCGCTGTTTTAAAAAATGCCCCTATTCTCATTCTAGATGAAGCAACAAGCGCTCTTGATGTTGAAACAGAAGCACGAGTCAAAGATGCTCTCGATTGTATAAGCCATAACCGTACTACTTTTATTATAGCACATCGCCTCTCAACAGTACGCAATGCTGATGTGATACTCTTTCTGGATCATGGTCACTTAATGGAAAAAGGAAACTTTCAAGAATTAATCGATAGAGGGGGACGTTTCTCTAAATTTTTAAAGGCAAGTGGTTTAACAATCAAACCACCAAAAAGAGAAGGAGAAAATGTTATCCCCTTACATGAAGCCATAGCATCATAAAATTGACACTCTTTTCAAGCAAAAAAATCCTCCTCAGAATAACAAGAGTGCTTATATATGATACAAGTAAAAAGATTTCTAAAAATACCACAATCCATTTTAGGTATTTAAGAAAAATATTAAAACAGTCTAGTATTTTCTCTGCTATTGCAATTTTACTAGATTGGGACAAAAATATTTCCCTATATCTGTGAATATTGACGAGTATACATTCTCATTTAGGGAAAATGTAAAGGTAAAAACAATTTCCAGTTTTACCGTCTTCTTTTTACTCAGCTTTACGAATTTCAAAACGAACTAAAGAAATATCTTTTAAATAATGAATATTATGTATTGCGTTGCACTTTGTTTATCACTTTCTTTATAGTCCTCTCATAAAGAACAGAACATCATTGTTTTGCACATTCATATGACTTTTTTTAAAAAACATTTCTCAATGCTCTTAAGCCCATTTCACAACGACATTCGTGAGTGGTTTTGATTAATTTAACATACACAGAATTTGAAATAATAAAATCCTACGAATATTCGTAGCTCTTATTCAAAAGATAAAACGATAAATTATCATTATAACTCAATGTATTAAAGCAATTTTATCATAAATAAATTAGATGTTAATCTAAATCTTTAGATTTATGTGATATTCCTTTGATTCATATTGATAATTCATTACTTTATAATATGAAATAAAGATTTATAAAGATAGGAGAATATTCCTTTCAAGACCTTTTAATAATAAACCAAAAAACTGTTTTCTTGTACATAACAAGCAAAATGAAAACAATAGCTCTAAGATATAACAACGCTTTTATAAGCCTTTTCAAGGAAAGAGATTTTATTCATTTGAAAACTAATCGAATAATGACAGCTTATAACTTTATAAGGATAATCGTATGCAATAAATCTTATATTTTTCTTTCATAAAAAGAGATGTTTCTTCAAAAAATCTATAAGAGCAACATAATAACTAGTCTCCCTAGTAAAAGAATACACAGCAAAGCATGAAGTGCTGCATAATCTATCTTATCTTAAAAAGGTGATTCCTGAAACGCTTGGAAGCTATAAAGCCAAATGATAAAGTGGTGATAAAGACAAACACTGTCTTTATCTTTACAATTGTATTTTCCCCAATTACGCTGTATCTGCATTTCAGAAATACACCAGACAGATATTCATGATACATAGATGCCAACCAAATATAACAATGTGAAAAACACCTATGCAGAATGATTTCATTCTTTAATTTTTTTCAAGAAAATCTTTTAGTGCCGCAAATGCCTCCTCAGCTTTGTTCCCCTCAGGACCACCAGCCTGCGCCATATCAGGACGGCCACCTCCACCTTTACCACCAAGCATCGCTGAAAGAATACGAACGAGATCTACAGCATTTAATTTATCCGTTAAATCATCCGTAACACCGACAACAGCACTCCCTTTTCCATCCTCCGAGACACTAATAAAAGCAACCACTCCAGATCCAATTTGTTTTTTCTCAGAATCGACAAGCGCCTTAAGATCCCGTGGTAAAATATTTTTAACAACGCGTCCGGTAAAAGAAAACCCATTGATGATGATAATATCATCTTGGCTCCTTTCTGTTATTCCACCACTCAACATCATTTTCTTGCGTACATCATTCAATTCTTTTTCAAGTTTACGACGATCATCAAGCAAAATTCGCACCCGTTCTTCCACGCCAACAGAAGAAATTTTTAAAAGATCAGCAATTTCATGAATACGTTCATCTTGGCGGCTAAGATAAAGACGTGCTTCTTTGCCTGTTAAAGCTTCAATACGCCGCACTCCAGCTGAAACAGAACTTTCAGAAACAATATGAATCAAACCGATATCACCTGTTCGCTCCACATGTGTCCCTCCACAAAGCTCAATTGACCAACGCTTTTTTAATCTTCCCTGTTCAAGTGGCTCCCCCATAGAAACAACACGAACTTCATCACCATATTTTTCACCAAACAATGCCATGGCTCCTTCAGAAATGGCATCATCTACAGCCATGAGGCGCGTTATCACTCTACTATTTTGCAAAATAATCTCATTGGCTAAATCTTCTATTTTTTTCAACTCTTTTGGTGAAACAGATTTTGGATGGGAAAAATCAAAACGCAACCGATCTGGCGATACAAGAGAACCCTTTTGTGTAACATGGTCCCCCAATGTTTGGCGTAAAGCTTCGTGTAACAAATGAGTAGCAGAGTGATTCGCACGAATTTTCTTACGACGAACAATATCAACCATTAATTCTACACAATCAGACCTCGATGCCTGACCAGATTTCACCTCCCCAATATGGATAAAAACACCATCGCCCTTTCTTTGGGTATCATGCACCTTAAAAATAAAATTTTCACTAGAAATGATACCGCTATCACCAATTTGCCCACCAGATTCACCATAAAAAGGTGTCTGATTAACAACAAGCATAGCTTTCTGACCTGAAAAAATATGATCAACAATTTTACCATCACACACAAGAGCTGTAAGAATACCTTTCGCTGTCTCAGTTTCATAACCTAAAAATTCTGTGGCCCCCACTTGATCACGAACAGAAAACCAGATTTTCTCTGTTACAGCTTCTCCAGAACCAGACCAATTGGCACGTGCTTCCTCTTTTTGGCGTTCCATCGCTTTATCAAAAGCACCAACATCAACAGAGATTCCTCGACGACGAAGAACATCTTGCGTCAAATCAAGTGGAAAACCATAGGTATCATAGAGCTTGAAAGCAACTTCACCATTCAAATAGTCCCCTTCTTTAAGATCGGTACTTGCTTCGTTCAACAAACCAAGTCCTCGTTCAAGCGTTTTACGAAAACGTATTTCTTCTAACCTTAAAGTTTCTGAAACCAAAGATTCAGCACGCACCAACTCAGGATAAGCTTGTCCCATTTCGCGAATTAAAGCAGGCAAAAGTCGCCACATTAAGGGCTCTTTAGCACCAAGAAGATGCGCATGACGCATAGCACGACGCATAATACGACGTAAAACATATCCTCTTCCTTCATTAGAAGGAAGCACACCATCAGCAATCAAAAATGCAGATGAGCGAAGATGATCAGCAATGACACGATGGCTGGCAATAAAATCACCCTTTGCCTCAATCCCTGTAATTTCTTCTGACGCGTCAATTAATGCACGAAAAAGATCAATGTCATAATTATCATGAACGCTCTGTAAAACAGCTGCAATACGCTCTAACCCCATACCGGTATCAATAGAAGGATGAGGTAAGTTAACACGTTCTTCCTTGGAAACTTGCTCATACTGCATAAAAACAAGATTCCAAATCTCAATAAAGCGATCCCCATCTTCATTAGCACTTCCAGGAGGACCGCCCCAGATTTCATCACCATGATCATAAAAAATCTCCGAACAAGGCCCACAAGGGCCTGTTTCTCCCATCGACCAAAAATTATCAGCCGTCGCAATACGGACAATTTTTTCATCTGGAAGACCAGAAATTTTACGCCACAGTTCAGCAGCAACATCATCACTCTGATAAACTGTCACCAACAATTTATCTTTTGGCAGGCAAAATTCCTTTGTTAAAAGATTCCATGATAAAAAAATAGCTTCTTCCTTGAAATAATCACCGAAAGAAAAATTACCCAGCATTTCAAAAAATGTATGATGGCGCGCCGTATAACCAACATTATCAAGATCATTATGCTTTCCACCCGCACGAACACATTTTTGTGCCGTTGTTGCCTGCGTATAAGAAGGTTGTTCAAGTCCAGTAAAAACATTTTTAAACTGCACCATCCCTGCATTTGTAAACATAAGTGTAGGATCATTCCGCGGAACAAGCGGACTAGAAGAAAGAACTTTATGCCCATTACGATGAAAATAATCCAAAAATATTGACCGAATATTATTAACACTATTCATGTTGACACCTGCTCAATACAGCACAAAACCATAAAAGAAAAATCCCCCTCATTAAATCCTCTTCGCCACGCATGGAGTCAATTTAATCAAAAATGGAATATTTGTTTTAAAAAATTGAGAAACAACGACTGCGTATTTAAAAACTCAAACAAAAAAACAGAAAAATCTTAAAGGAAAAAAATTATAAACGAAAAAAACGCCCCATCAAATGGCTTCATCACTTTCTATATTTTCTGACCCTGCATTTTCTAACAATTCAATCGCAATCAAACCAGCATTTTGGCGCAAAGCTGCTTCAATCTCTGTAGCTATTTCCACATGTTCACGTAAAAACTGCTTTGCATTCTCACGCCCCTGCCCTAAACGCTGAGAATTATAAGAAAACCATGCACCAGATTTTTCCACAACACCAACCTTGACACCCAAATCAATCAATTCACCTACTTTGGAAATACCTTCACCATAAATAATATCAAACTCAACCTGTTTGAATGGAGGTGCCAATTTATTTTTCACCACTTTAACGCGCGTCTGATTACCAACGATTGAATCCCTATCTTTAATGGATCCAATGCGACGAATATCTAAACGAACAGAAGCATAAAACTTTAAAGCGTTTCCACCCGTTGTCGTTTCAGGAGAACCAAACATCACACCAATTTTCATGCGAATTTGATTAATAAAAACAACCATACAGTTAGAGCGAAAAATTGCTGCGGTTAATTTTCGTAACGCTTTACTCATTAACCGAGCTTGCAATCCGGGCAAAGCATCACCCATTTCACCGTCAATTTCTGCTCGCGGTGTTAAAGCTGCGACAGAATCCACAACAAGCACATCAACGGCACCAGAACGAACCAACGTTTCTGTAATTTCCAATGCCTGTTCACCGGTATCTGGCTGAGAAATGAACAAGTTTTCTAAATCAACACCAAGCTTACGCGCATAAATAGGATCAAGCGCATGCTCTGCATCAATAAAAGCACAAATCCCACCACCTTTCTGTGCCTCAGCAATAGCATGGAGAGCCAATGTCGTTTTCCCAGAACTTTCTGGTCCATAAATCTCAACAATACGCCCCTTCGGTAATCCACCAATCCCTAAAGCAATATCCAAGGATAACGACCCTGTTGGAATTGTTTCAATTTCAACAACCTGCTCTTTTTGCCCAAGACGCATAATCGAGCCTTTACCAAAAGAACGTTCAATTTGTGAGAGAGCAGCATCGAGAGCTTTTGTTTTATCCACGATTATATCCTTGACCGAATCCATAATAACCTAAAACTTTAGTGTACACTGTACTTTTAATTTAACTAAAGGCTTGAGTTTAGATTTTCACAGACTATTTCCATTCCTATCTCCACATTATGTCCATAAACATTCATGACCATCACAATAAAGAATTGGCATTGCTTATCTTATGACACATAATAAACTTCAATAAAGTAATATCTCTATGGGAGCATAGTTAACATATTTATATCTCTCTAGAAAAGGAACAATTTAATTTTAAACACAATGTTCTACAACCCTTCTGCTTATCCCTTTGATTAAATACTTGAGAGACTAAGAATTCTCCCACTATTGATCACACAAAAAACGCATCATCAATCAACCTCATACCCTATTGCATCGAAGAACAAAACGCTATTGTGTTGCATATTCATGCACTTGATTTAAGAAACATCTCTCAAAACTTCCAAGCTCATTTTGTGACAACACCTATGAATGTGGTATACTGCAAAACCCTTTAGGCACCACCATCTTTACTCTATAGAAGGAGCAAGCCGGCACCATCACACTATTTATCATCCCCCAATGTTGCGACAGCTCTCGGCACTTGAGACGATTCATAAGAGGGATTTTTAGTCCTTTCTTGTACAGTTTTTATCACACGCTAATCCTGCTTGTAACATGCAAGCGAATAACTTGATTGCTTCAACAAATAACAGACTTGGGATGAGAGAAATTTACGGTATTTGAAACTTTCATTCAACTTACGAAACAGTCAATTATCATTATAAGTCAATATATTATTTAATAAAAACCAAAAAAAATAAAGCAGCTTAAAAGTTGAATGACATATTTAAATTTGAAAAAATATGCAATTTTGGAGATATCAAAAAAAAATCTCTACAAGCAATGCAATAAATGTTTAAAATATAAGCTAAATTTCTCATACAATAACATAAGAGATCAATAAAAAACGTATTTCAACTCAAATTTTATTTTGATCTTTACGTTTTTTGCGCAACTGTTGCCACCACTCAAGACGTTTCACAATTTCACGCTCAAAACCACGCTCAACTGGTTTATAATAACTCTGACGCCCAAGTTTTTCGGGAAAATATTCTTGTCCTGAAAAAGCATCTGGTTCATCATGGTCATAACAATAACCACTTCCATACCCTTCTTCCTTCATAAATTTCGTAGGAGCATTAAGAATATGCTTAGGAGGTGGTAAAGAGCCATTTTTGCGTGCACAACGCAGTGCTGCTTTATACGCAAGATATGCTGCATTTGACTTTGGCGCAGTTGCAACATAAAGACATGCTTGCGCCAAAGCCAATTCTCCTTCTGGTGATCCTAAATAATCATAGGCATCTTTTGCTGCATTACAAATGACAAGAGCTTGAGGATCCGCCAAACCAACATCTTCAACGGCTATACGAACCAATCTTCGCCCAATATAGAGAGGATCTTCACCAGCATCCAACATACGTGCCAAATAATAAAGCGCAGCATCAGGATCAGATCCACGAACGGATTTATGCAACGCTGAAATGAGATTATAATGCCCATCTCGTCCTTTATCATAAATAGGCGCACGACGCTGAATAACTTTTTGCAAAGCAACAACATCAAGAATCTCTCCCAATGGTGCAATAGACCAAACTTCCTCTGCCAATGTTAACGCAACCCTCGCATCACCATCAGACATCTCTATCAAAACGTCTCTGGCATCATTATCCAAGGGAAGAGTTTTTCCCTCCACTTCTTCAGCACGCCTCAAAAGCATGTCCAAACTTTCATGATCATGAGAAAGAAATGTTAAAACACGTGCACGCGAAAGAAGGGCAGCATTCAGTTCAAAAGAAGGATTTTCGGTTGTTGCACCTATAAGTACCACAGTACCCTCTTCCATCACAGAAAGAAAACTATCCTGCTGTGCACGATTAAACCGATGAATTTCATCAACAAAGAGAAGTGTTTTATCCCCAGATATAAAACGCCTCTGCGCAACTTCAAAAATCTTTTTAAGTTCAGAAACTCCTGTAAAAATAGCAGAAACCTGTTCAAACGCGAAATTTGTTTCAAGGGCTAACAAACGTGCAACGGTCGTTTTTCCCGTCCCTGGAGGTCCCCAAAAAATCATCGATCCAATTGAGCCTGTTGCCGCCATACGTGAAAGCAAACCATCCTCTCCAATCAAATGCTTTTGTCCCACAACATCATTGAGAGAACAAGGGCGCATTCTTTCTGCTAGTGGCTGATTTTTATTAACTTGAAAATCAAACGACGAAGTAAAAAAATCTTTCTTCAAAAAAACCTCAACGAATAAATTGGCGAATATACATACCATCACGTTCATATTCCAATTGCCACATATTTGAGTGACCTTGCATAAGAACCTTTTTCAACTGATGAACTGTTTGAATTTTATGGCCATTTACAACACGTAGAATATCTCCTGACTGAAAAATTCCAGCAGCATTGCTCATTTCCTCAAGATTGGTAATCACAACCCCTTTTGCAGATATAGGAAGATGAAAACGTCGACTATTTTGCGGTGTTAAATCTAACACCTCAGCACCAGCAAGAGGACTTTCACCCGTAATTTTTTCAGATTTTAAAAATGCAGTTTCTGATATCGATGAAACTGTTATTTGTGTTTTTAAAGTTTTTCCACTTCGTAAATATTCCAAAGCAAGACTATGCTCAACGTCAGCTGTCATCAAACGATACCCAAGACTATCTGGGCTGTCAACGCGTACCCCCTGCACACTCAAAATAACATCACCTACTTTCAATCCAGCTTTTTCAGCAGGACTATCTTTGATAACTTCAATAATCAGAGCACCATAGGGACGTTCTAAACCTAAACCACCAGCAATATCAGGTGTAACATTTTGAAAAGAAGCCCCAATATAAGGCGGCACAAAATATTTTCCACCGCGTTTAACAGTATCAAGCATTACTTTTACAAGATTAACTGGAATAGCAAAACCAATCCCTACAGAACCACCGGAACGCGAATAAATAGCCGTATTAATTCCGATTAACTGACCTTTCATATCAATTAAAGCGCCACCAGAATTCCCTGGATTAATGGCTGCGTCTGTTTGAATAAAAAAGTCAAAATCAGAAATCCCAACACGTGTACGCGCTTGCGCTGAAACAATACCACTTGTAACTGTTTGACCAACACCAAAAGGATTACCAATAGCAAGAACAAGATCACCAACTTCAACAGTATCAGAATTTCCCAAAGAAAGAACCGGAAATTGAGCATCTTTTTCCTTAACTTCAAGAATTGCAATATCAGTTGCTTCATCTTTGAGCACGACCTTACTCTCAAACTCCCGTCCATCAGAAAAAGCCACTTTAATTTCGCTTGCATCTTTAATGACGTGGTAATTTGTAACGATCAAACCACGTGCATCAACAATCACCCCTGATCCTAATGACGATTGCTTACGAACAGGAAATTTATTTTGAAAACGACCAAAAAATTGCTCAAAAAATGGATCGCCTTCAAAAGGTGATCTAGCTCTAATTTGTCGAGCTGCATAAATATTTACAACAGATGGAACTGTCTTTTTAACTAAAGGAGCAAATGAAAGAGTGATTTCTGTTTGTGTTTGAGGAACATGAGCATATACATGATCAAATGATATCTGCATCATAATTACAAAAAAAATCCGCACCCAAAAAGAACACCTCATAATCCACTCCTTATAAAATCAGCACATTCTGTTGAAGATTAATAGAATAAAAAAACGTATCCCCGCAAATTAAGGACCTCTATTAATATTTCATAATAGAGAATAAAAACAACCTATTTGAACAATAAATATTATAAAAATAAGATAATTCAATATTCTATAATTTTCTCTCTGCACCTATTTCTCAACTAAAACAAACTTAAAAATGCTCACAAAAAAACCGCCCAAGACAAGGCGGCCTTTAAAAATCCAACAGAATAAAAAACTCTACGAAGATGTTCCCTTTTCATTCTCAGAAGCTTCCATGCGAGCACGATCCCCAGCACCCTTCGCTTCAACATCACGATCAACAAATTCTATAACAGCCATGGGCGCATTATCACCGGTACGAAACCCCGCTTTCATAATACGCAAATACCCACCGTTGCGTAATGCATAACGTGGCGCAAGCGTATCAAATAATTTCGCAACCTTTCCTGCATCACGAAGTGCTGCAATAGCTTGCCGACGCGCATGCAAACCACCACGCTTACCAAGAGTAACAAGTTTTTCAACAATAGGACGAATTTCTTTAGCTTTTGGAAGCGTTGTCACAATCTGCTCATGCTCGATCAACGAAGTTGCCATATTTGCAAACATCGCTTTACGGTGACTGGCAGTACGGTTCAACTTGCGTCCTGACTTACTATGGCGCATAAGCCCTCTCCTTAAATTCTAATTTTAATATTGATCTTCATAACGTTTTGCAAGATCATCAATGTTTTCAGGCGGCCACGCAGGAATCTCCATCCCAAGATGTAAACCCATACACGCCAAAACTTCTTTAATCTCATTCAACGATTTTCGACCAAAGTTCGGTGTCCGAAGCATTTCAGATTCTGTTTTCTGAATCAGATCACCAATATAGACAATATTATCATTCTTAAGACAATTTGCCGAACGAACTGAAAGTTCTAATTCATCCACTTTTTTGAGAAGAGCAGGATTAAAAGAAAGCTCAGAATCAGCCTCTTCAACAGGCTCCTTCTGTGGCTCTTCAAAGTTAATAAATAACGATAATTGATCCTGAAGAATGCGTGCTGCAAAAGCAACAGCATCCTCACCATTAACAGCACCGTTTGTTTCAATCGTGAGCGTTAATTTATCATAATCGAGAACTTGACCTTCGCGTGTATTTTCTACTTTATAAGATACCTTACGGATCGGTGAATAAAGACTATCAATTGGAATAAGCCCTATACGTGCATCATCAACACAATTACGATCAGATGGAACATACCCCTTTCCTGTGTTGACAATAAATTCCATACGAATTTCAGCTTCTTCATCAAGAGTACAAATAACATGATCTGGATTTAGAATTTCCATATCCCCAACTGTACTGATATCTCCCGCTTTCACGACACCAGGCCCCTCTTTATAAACGACGACACGTTTAGGACCTTCTTCTTCCATACGAAGCGCAATTTCTTTTATATTCAGAATAATATCCGTAACATCCTCACGCACACCTGGAATCGATGAAAATTCATGCAAGACACCGTCAATCTGCACAGCAGTAATAGCAGCACCACGAAGCGAAGATAACAAAACGCGACGAAGCGCATTTCCTAACGTTAAACCAAAACCACGCTCAAGAGGTTCAGCAATCACACTTATAATATTTGGATTATCATGTGCACATGATTCAACCTTATTGGGTTTAATAAGTTCCTGCCAGTTTTTCTGGATCATATTTTTATTCCCGTTCTTTAGTTCCGTTACCATTCAATCGTAACGACCAATGTGAACATCAGAGAAATCTCCGACAACAAAAAACAACACCCAATTAAACACGCCGCCTTTTCCGCGGACGACATCCATTATGAGGAATTGGTGTTACATCGCGAATAGAAGTAATGACAAAACCAACAGATTGCAATGCTCGTAGAGCAGATTCACGCCCTGATCCAGGTCCACAAACTTCAACTTCCAAAGAACGCATACCATGCTCTTGCGCTTTTCTTGCACAATCCTCCGCAGCAACTTGAGCAGCAAAAGGTGTCGATTTACGCGCACCTTTAAACCCCTGAGCTCCCGCAGATGACCAAGCAATTGCATTACCCTGAGCATCAGTAATAGTAATCATTGTGTTATTAAATGTTGAATTAATATGAACAACACCCGATGAAATATTTTTACGTTCGCGACGACGAACACGTGCGGATTCCTTGGCCATAATTTCCCTTTCAACGATCTCATCACTGCCGTAACATCAGCAGCTCCACCTTTTTTTCCTTGTCAAACAAATCAAACAAGAAAAAGAACATATAAAAACCTTCCACAAAGGCCCTTATTTCTTCTTACCGGCGATTGCCTTAGCCGGACCTTTACGCGTACGAGCATTCGTATGTGTACGCTGTCCTCGGACAGGCAAAGACCGGCGATGACGCAATCCTCGATAACAACCAAGATCCATCAAACGCTTAACATTCATAGCAACCTCACGACGAAGATCACCTTCAACTTGATACCCCTGATCTATTGCCTCACGAATCTGCAGCACCTCAGCATCTGAAAGCTCATGCACACGACGCCCCAAAGGAATGCCAACTCTTTCAATAATTTCTTGAGCAAATTTTGGTCCAATCCCGTGGATATATTGAAGCGCAATAATTACACGCTTATTTGTCGGGATATTGACGCCAGCAATACGAGCCACGCCTACTCTCCTTAGTTATTTTTGACAAATTGTTATAAAATACCTGATATACCTTATAGAAAAAAATAGAATCAGAAAAAAATTCTTCCGAATCCTATTATTTCACTAAAATAAATTAAATTCACTTTTGATAGATTTCATCTCAAAAGTCAACTCTTTTCATTTATTTCTAAAAAAATCTCATGAAAGAAACCCTCTAATCATACGTGTCACTTCAGCAACACCAATCATTCCATCAATAACCTTCAACATTCCCCTCTCTGAATAAAATTTTGATAAGGGAGCTGTTTTTTCACGATATTCTACTAATCTTTTTGCAAAAGCAACAGGATTGTCATCTAAACGAACCTGTCCACCAGCCGCTATTGTTTCTTCAACGCGCTTCTTCATACGTTCAATCAACACGTCTTCATCAACACACAACTCAATAACAGCATTAAGCTGCGTATTTTTTGAATTCAGTATCTGTTGCAACGCTTCTGCCTGCCCTACAGTTCGCGGATATCCATCCAAAACAAAACCGTTTACACAATCAGCTTCATCAATCCGATCTGATACGATTTGATTAACAATACTATCAGGTACCAAAGCACCAGAACTTATAATAGCTTTAGCTTTTTTACCAATCTCCGTTTCTTTGGCAATCACCTCACGCAACATATCCCCTGTTGATAAATGAGGAATGCTATATTCCTCAGTCAACATTTTTGCTTGCGTACCTTTTCCCGCTCCAGGAGGACCTAAAAGAATAACTCTCATCGATTCCTTCTACCTCCACGAAGTTTTGATTTTTTTATCAACCCTTCATATTGGTGGGCAACAAGATGCCCCTGAATTTGAGCAACCGTATCAAGTGTAACAGTAACAACAATCAACAAGGATGTTCCCCCAAGATAAAAAGGAACCTGTAATGCAGATATCATAAATTCAGGTAACAAACAAACCAAGATAATATAAAGTGCCCCCACAACAGTAATACGCGTCAAAACGTAATCAATATATTCGGCTGTACGCTCACCTGGACGAATCCCTGGAATAAAACCAGAATGTTTTTTCAACTGATCTGCAGTATCACTTGGATTAAACACAATAGCTGTATAAAAAAAGCAAAAAAACGCCATTAAAAATGCATAAACAATCATATAAAGTGGCTGTCCATGACCAAGAGCATAAGAAATCTCCTGAACCCATTGTGGCATTTTATCAGAAAAATTATTAATAGTGGCAGGTAATAATAATAAAGATGAAGCAAAAATAGGTGGAATAACACCAGCAGTATTCAACTTTAAAGGAAGATGCGACATATCTCCTTGAAACATTTGATTACCGACCTGACGTTTCGGGTATTGGATAAGAATTCGCCGTTGCGCACGCTCTATAAAAACAATAAGCCCAATAACCAAAACAGCAATAAGAACGATTCCTATTAAAAGAAAAGTTGATAAATCAGCCTGACTATGAGCTGTCAAAAGCTGAGCAAAAGTAGAAGGAAAGTTGGCTACAATCCCTGTAAAAATGATAAGAGAAACCCCATTACCAATACCACGTGACGTAATTTGCTCGCCAAGCCACATAAGAAACATCGTTCCGCCAACAAGCGTAATAACAGAAGAAATACGAAACATAAGACCTGGTTCTAAAACAATTTGAAGCCCCGACCCTATACCGCTTTCAAGCGCAACCGCAATACCAAAAGCTTGTAGGATTGCCAATACGACTGTTACATAACGCGTATATTGATTGATAATCTTACGACCTAAATCTCCTTCTTTTTTAAGAGTTTCCAAAGAAGGAATAATAGATGTTAACAATTGCACAATAATAGATGCCGATATATAAGGCATGATACCCAGCGCAAAAATAGCCATACGCCCAACGGCACCTCCAGCAAACATATTAAAGAGTCCTAATACACCCGACGCGTGATGTTCAAATGTTTGCCGCAAAGCATCGATATTGATACCTGGAAGAGAGATGTAAGTGCCAAAACGATATACAAGAAGCGCCAACAGAGTAAACCAGATACGTTTCTTTAATTCAGTTGCACGCGAAAAGGTGCCGAAGTTTATATTGGAAGCAAATTGCTCTGCTGCTGATGCCATAAAACGTCTCCACTTTACACTCCAGTTCTTTAAATCACAGAAGTATAATCCTAAAATTCATATATGCATACATAAACAAATGCAGAACTTAAACAATTCTCCACAAAAGATCCCACAAAACAGATATCATTCTTCTTTAGGTCTCTATTCATATTAAAAAATTATCGAGCAATATCAGGAAGAATAACCTGACCACCCACTTTTTCAATCTTAACACGAGCAGCTTGTGAAGCACCAGAAACATGAAAGGTAATCTTAGTTTTCAAATCACCAGCAGAAAGAAGACGAACCCCATCTTTTTCACGACGAATAATACCAGCCTCTTTCAAAGAAACCATATCAACAGGCTTTTCAATATTCAACTTACCTGCATCAACTGCCAACTGAATACGTCCTAGTGAAACTTCATTGTAGGTTTTAGCAAAGAAATTCCTAAATCCACGTTTTGGCAAACGACGATAGATAGGCATTTGCCCACCTTCAAAACCATTAAGGGAAACACCAGAACGTGACTTTTGCCCTTTTACACCACGACCACCAGTCTTACCCATACCGGAACCAATACCACGCCCAACACGCTTACGATTTTTTGTTGCGCCTTCGCAATCACGCAGTTCATTGAGTTTCATATCTAATACTCCCGCAACCCTTAACCTTCATCTATAACGCGAACAAGATGCCGAACCCGAGCAATCATACCCCGCACACAAAGTGTATCATCTAAAACGCGCCGACGACGCATTTTATTTAGTCCAAGCCCCTTTAAGGTTGCACGCTGAATCTGTGAGTTTCGAATAGGGCTTCCAATTTGTTCCACAGTCACAGTTTTACCACTCTGAGATTTTTTCTGAACCATTTCCTAATTCCTTTTCTGATAATCTCAGAAACTACCCTTCTAGGTCGACTAAATGGCGACGACGCGCCTGCAAAGTCGAATACTTTATACCACGTTGAGCAGCAATATCTCTAGGATGCACTTGATGTTTCAATGCATCAAATGTTGCACGAACCATGTTATAAGGATTCGACGATCCTAGTGATTTTGCAACGACATCCTGCATACCAAGAGCTTCAAAAATAGCACGCATCGGTCCCCCAGCAATAATACCAGTACCAGCAGAAGCCGAACGTAGCAAAACACGCCCAGCTCCGTGACGACCTTCAAGATCATGATGCAATGTACGCCCAGACCGAAGCGGAACATAAATCATCCCACGTTTTGCAGATTCCGTTGCTTTACGAACGGCTTCTGGAACTTCACGGGCTTTACCATGTCCAAAACCCACACGCCCTTTTTGATCTCCAACGACAACAAGAGCGGCAAAACCAAAACGCCGACCACCCTTTACAACTTTAGCAACACGATTGATATGAACGAGCCTATCGACAAATTCATTATCGCGTTCTTCTCTCTCACCACGTTCTTTTTGTGCCATTCCTCATTCCTTTTTCTTTTCCGGAAGCACGATAACAAAGTCCCTCATCAAACTGGAAGAACTTAAACGAAATACTCTAAACTCTCCTTACTCATTCATAAATAAGAAATTTTAGAAATTCAAACCACCTTCACGAGCAGCTTCAGCTAAAGCTTTGACGCGACCATGGTACACATACGCTCCACGATCAAAAACCACCTCATTAACACCCGCTTTCTTCGCACGCTCAGCAATTAACTTACCAACAGCAAAGGCCGCCTTTTTATCAGCACCACTCTTTAACGATTTTTTCAAATCACTTTCAAGAGTAGAGGCTGAAACAAGTGTACATCCCCGCAAATCATCGATAACTTGAGCATAAATGTTCTGATTTGAACGATAAACACTAAGCCGAGGACGATCATGAGAAACCATTTTAATTCTACGACGAACACGCCTTGCACGACGTTGGATAATGTCCTTAGATGAAACCATAATACAAAATCCTTATTTCTTTTTACCTTCTTTACGGAAGATACGTTCATCTGCATGCTTAACACCTTTACCTTTATAAGGCTCAGGCCTACGATACTCACGAATCTCCGCTGCAACTTGTCCAACTTGCTGTTTATCAATTCCAGAAACAACAATTTCCGTTGGCTTAGGAACAGTCACAGTAACACCCGACGGAACTTTATAAACCACATCATGCGAAAAACCCAGAGATAGTTGAACATCCTTACCCTGCAAAGCAGCACGATAACCAACCCCATTAATCTCCAACCTCTTTTCAAAACCATCTTTCACACCACAAAAAATGTTCTCAATCATTGAGCGCGACATACCCCATTTAGAACGCGCATCTTTTGACTGATCCCGCGGCATAACTGATATGATATTGTCCTCAAGTTTGACTAAGACTTCATCATTGACGATGTAACTCAGCTCACCTTTTGGACCTTTTGCCTTAACCAGCTGACCTTCAACAGTAGCAGTAACTCCAGAAGGAATTGAAATGGGTTTCTTTCCAATACGAGACATTGTTCTAACCTACTTTTTCTTCCGTTTTCTTGACATAACTTAGAAAACACGACAAAGGAGTTCTCCACCAACATTCTGTTCACGCGCCTCATGATCTGCCATGACGCCTTTAGGAGTCGATAAAATCGAAATACCAAGGCCATTTGCCACCTGAGGAAGTGACTTAGCAGAAACATACACACGACGCCCTGGCTTTGATACACGTGAAATCTCACGAATAGCAGCCAGCCCTTCAAAATACTTCAATTCGATTTCAATTTCAGCTTTCCCATCACCTAAATCAATTCGATTATATCCGCGAATATAACCTTCCGACTGAAGAACATCAAGAACGTGTGCACGAAGCTTCGAAGCTGGAGTAACTACTTTACCTTTTTTACGACCAAGTGCATTACGAATACGTGTTAACATATCACCAAGAGGATCTGACATAGACATTAAATAATCTCCTCTTACCAACTAGACTTTACAATACCAGGAATATAGCCAATAGAGCCAAGCTCACGCAACGCAATTCGCGACATTTTTAATTTACGATAATAAGCCCGCGGACGACCTGAAACCTCACAGCGATTACGAATACGAACTTTCGAAGAATTACGCGGCAACTCTGCCAACTGAACAGAAGCTTTAAAACGTTCTTCAAGAGAAACCTTCTGATCCATAACTATTGCTTTCAAACGTGCACGACGAGCAGCATAGCACTTTACCATCAACTCACGACGCTTATTTTTTTCAACGGCACTTACTTTGGCCATAATTTCACCTCACTACGCTTGCCGTTACGAACGAAAAGGAAAATTAAAAGCACGCAATAACTCACGAGCTTCATCATCCGTTTTTGCTGTCGTACAAACAATAATATCCATGCCCCAAATTTGATCAACTTTATCATAGTTGATTTCTGGAAACACAATGTGTTCTTTAATACCCATAGCAAAATTGCCACGACCATCAAAACTCTTTGGATTTAAACCACGAAAGTCACGAACCCGCGGAAGAGCAATCGTCACAAGACGATCTAAAAACTCAAACATACGATCTTTACGCAATGTAACTTTAGCCCCAAGAGGCATTCCTTCACGAACCTTAAAGGTCGCAATAGAATTACGCGCACGCGTAACAACAGCCTTCTGACCCGTTATTAGCCCTAAATCCTCAGCGGCAAGGGAAGGTTTCTTGGAATCAGCAGTTGCTTCACCTATCCCCATATTTATTACAACTTTATCAATCCGCGGAATTTGCATTGCATTTCTGTAATTAAACCTCTCTTGAAGCACTTTACGAATCACTTCAAAATAATGCGCTTTCATACGCGGTATTTGTCTTTCCTCAGCCATTAATCAACTCTCCCGAACGCTTGGCAAAACGAACCTTATTACCATCTGCATTCACACGAAAGCCTACACGTGTAGGCCTACCATCTTTAGGATCAGCAATCGCCAAATTAGACAGATGAATCGGAGCTTCTTTAGAAATAATTCCAGCTTCTTGCTTCTGCGTTTGACGTTGATGACGTTTAATCATATTAATCCCACGAACAAAAGCCTTATTCTCTTTTGGACTAACCTTAATTACTTCACCACTACATCCTTTATCCTTACCGGACAAAACAACAACTTTATCACCTTTTCGAATCTTCTGCATAACATTTACTCCTTACAGAACTTCAGGAGCAAGCGAGATGATCTTCATATGATTCCTACCACGCAATTCACGGGGAACAGGTCCAAAGATACGAGTACCGATCGGCTCTTTTTTATTATCCACCAAAACCGCAGCATTACTATCAAAACGAATGACACTACCATCTGCGCGACGAATATCCTTAGCAGTACGAACCACAACAGCTTTCATAACATCACCTTTTTTAACACGTCCACGAGGAATTGCATCCTTAACCGAAACAACAATAATGTCACCGACCGAAGCATATTTCCGCTTTGAACCGCCTAACACTTTGATGCACATGACACGACGCGCTCCAGAATTATCAGCAACGTCGAGGTTTGTTTGCATCTGAATCATGACTGGCCACCTTCTCTTAACACATATATCCGATTGTACCTTTTACACACTCGGATTTGCCTGCCAAATAACGATAAAGTTATCGCCTTCAAATTTATCAATGATAACCACACTGTTAAATTCTAAAACAATAAGCTTAACTCATTACGCTACATTGTCTTTTACAACAATCCAACATTTATCTTTCGAAATTGGTCTAGATTCTTGAATAGAAACTTGATCCCCAATCTTAAATTGGTTGTTTTCGTCATGCGCTTTATAATTTTTAGACTGCCGAACAGTCTTCTTAAGAAGCGGATGAGAATAACGGCGTTCAACTTTGACAACAACAGTCTTATCACTTTTGTCGCTAATAACAACACCCTGCAAAACGCGTTTAGGCATCTCTTATTTCCTTAAACCTTACTTTCACTTATCTTTTGACGAAGAAAAGTTTTAATACGCGCAATATCACGACGAACTTGTCTAACGCGCGCAGTCTTTTCTAATTGACCTGTTGCTTTTTGAAAACGCAAATTAAATTGCTCTTTCTTTAACTTAGCCAATTCATCTTTCATTTGGTCGAGCGTTTGCGCCCGTAATTCTGTGGCTCTCATCGCTTAACCTCACTATTCAGCAATACGCTGGATGAAACGCGTTTTTATAGGCAACTTTGCAGCACCCAATCTTAGTGCTTCACGTGCAACATCCTCCGGAACTCCATCAAGCTCAAACATGACGCGCCCAGGAGCAACACGTGCAGCCCAATAATCAACACTTCCCTTACCTTTACCCATACGAACTTCAGTCGGTTTAGATGTAACCGGAAGATCTGGAAAAATACGAATCCACACACGACCAGAACGCTTCATATAACGTGTAATCGCACGACGCGCCGCTTCAATTTGACGAGCAGTGACCCGCTCCGGCTCAACAGCCTTCAAACCGTAGGCACCGAAATTCAAATCCGTACCACCCTTCGCAAAACCGTGAATACGGCCTTTGAACTGTTTACGGAACTTTGTGCGCTTTGGCTGCAACATTGTTCTCTACTCCAAATTTTAGTTCAATCTCAAAAACTAAGCATTTTCGCGGCGACGATTCGATGAAGAACCAGATTGATCAGCTTCCGTAGCACGACGTTCTGAAGCCATCGGATCATGCTCAAGAATCTCACCCTTAAAGACCCAAACTTTAATACCACAAATACCATAAGCGGTCTTAGCTTCTGCTGTACCGTAATCAACATCAGAACGCAAGGTATGAAGTGGAACACGACCTTCACGATACCATTCCATACGAGCAATTTCAGCACCACCAAGACGGCCAGAACAATTGATACGAATACCTTCCGCACCAAGACGCATAGCAGACTGAACAGCACGCTTCATTGCACGACGAAAAGCAACACGACGCTCTAACTGTTGAGCAATTGATTGCGCAATAATTGTCGCATCAATCTCCGGTTTACGAATCTCCACAATATTCAATGAAGTTTCAGCATCCGTCATTTCTGATAGCTTACGACGAAGCTTTTCGATATCAGCACCCTTTTTACCAATAATCAAACCAGGACGTGCAGAATGAATCGTAATACGACACTTTTTATGAGGACGCTCAATAACAACCTTAGAAATAGCTGCCTGTTTAAGCTCCTCAAGCACATATGAACGAATTTTCAAATCTTCATGAAGAAGGCGCCCATATTCACCACTATCAGCATACCAACGAGAGTCCCAAGTCCGATTAACACCAAGACGAAGTCCTATTGGATTGATCTTCTGCCCCATTACGCGGCCTCCACTTTTTCGGTAACTTCACGAACAATAACAGTAAGATGCGAAAATGGACGTTCAATTCTACTAGCACGCCCTCGACCACGAACATGAAAGCGCTTCATCACTATCGACTTACCAACATAAGCTTCCGCCACAACAAGCGAATCAATATCAAGATCGTGGTTATTTTCTGCATTTGCAATTGCTGATTCAAGCGTTTTTTTCACAGTAGCAGCAATACGCTTGCGTGAAAACATCAAATCAGCGAGCGCTACATTAACTCTTTTACCACGAATCATTGCAGCAACTAAATTAAGCTTCTGCGGACTAACACGAATTGTCCGCGTGACAGCTCTTGCTTCATTATCTTTAAGCTGGCGCGAAACTTTAGCTTTTCCCATTCCTACTTCCTCTTCGCTTTCTTATCGGCACCATGACCATAATAAGTTCGGGTAGGAGCGAACTCACCAAACTTATGCCCAACCATCTCTTCAGAAACAGAAACAGGAATATGCTTATTACCGTTGTAAACACCAAAAGTTAAACCAACAAATTGCGGTAAAATAGTAGAGCGACGACTCCATATTTTTATAACTTCGTTGCGCCCACTTGAACGTACCTTCTCTGCTTTACCAAGAAGATAGCCGTCAACAAACGGACCTTTCCACACTGAACGAACCACCTCAGACTACCTTTCTCATTTCTTGCGTTGATGACGCGTACGCATAATAAATTTATCAGTAGCTTTATTGGAGCGCGTACGCTTACCTTTCGTAGGTTTACCCCAAGGAGATACTGGATGGCGCCCCCCCGATGTACGACCTTCACCGCCACCGTGTGGATGATCAACGGGGTTCATAGCAACACCACGAACATGTGGACGCTTACCACGCCAACGTGACCGACCTGCTTTACCATCATTAATATTCCCATGATCAGGATTTGAAACAGCGCCAACAGTTGCAAAACAGCTACTCGGAACCAAACGCTGCTCACCAGAATTTAAACGAAGAATAGCCATACCATGATCTCGTCCAACCAACTGCGCATAAGCACCTGCTGAACGTGCAATCTGTCCGCCTTTCCCTGGCTTCATCTCAACATTATGAATAATTGTACCTACAGGCATATTAGCAAGAGGCATAGCATTACCTGGTTTAACATCCACATTTAAACCAGCCATAACAGAATCACCAACACCAAGACGCTGTGGTGCAAGAATATAACTCAATTGCCCATCCTCATAGCGGATTAAAGCAATAAAAGCGGTACGATTAGGATCGTATTCTAAACGCTCAACTTTTGCTGAAACATCACGTTTAAGACGCTTAAAGTCGACAAACCGATAACTACGTTTATGTCCACCACCCTGAAAACGAGCAGTAACACGACCGCGATTATTACGTCCACCCTTTGAAGACAAACCTTCAGTTAACATCTTTACAGGTTTTCCCTTATAAAGACAAGAACGTTCCACAATAACAAGCTGACGCTGCCCAGGTGTCGTTGGATTAAACTGCTTAAGTGCCATTATTCCTATCTCCGAGCCTCTTAAAGACCTGTCGAAACGTCGATAGTCTGACCACTGGCCAGAGTTACGATCGCTTTTTTGACATCACTCTGCCGACCAACTATACCTTTGAAACGCTTCACTTTACCCTTACGGACTATCGTGTTAACTGCTTTAACTTTTACGCTAAAAAGCGCTTCAATAGCAGCCTTAATCTCAGGCTTCGTCGCTTTCGGCGCGACATTAAAAGCAACTTGATTATATTCAGAAATCATAGTCGCCTTTTCAGTAATAACTGGACTAATAATTATATCATAATGGCGAAGATCTGTCATTTAAAACGCTCCTCAAGATCCTCAACAGCTGCTTTTGATAAAACAAGTTTGCTGCGACGCAAAATATCATAAACATTAATTCCCTGAATAGGCAAAATGTCAATATTAGGGATATTAGAGGCTGCACGAAAAAAGTTAATATCAATCTCTTTACCATCAATCAAGAGAGCGTTATTAAATCCAAGCTTAGAAAAATGAGAAACAAGCATTTTCGTTTTAGCATCCTTAACAGTCAACTCATCCACAATAATTAAATCTTTTGCTTTTAATTTTGCAGATAAAGCAAGACGTAACCCAAGAGCACGAATCTTTTTAGGAAGATCATGCGCATGGCTACGAACCACCGGTCCATGTGCCTTACCCCCACCCCTAAACTGCGGTGCACGTGCAGATGAATGTCGAGCACGCCCAGTTCCTTTCTGTTTAAACATTTTTGCCCCTGTTCGCGACACATCAGAACGACCTTGGGATTGATGACTTCCCTGCTGACGACGTGCAAGCTGCCAACGAACAACACGTTGCAAAATATCCTCACGCGGAACAAGATCAAAAATAGCTTCAGAAACCTTTAATTTGCCAGCTTCATTACCATCAAGAGTTTTAATTACAAGATCCATTATTAGGCTCCCTCAACCTCAGAGGTTTCCGTCACCGGAGTAACCATTTCCGCTTTCTCCTTCACAAGACGGCGAATACCAGCAGGCTTTGGAGCATTATCAGGAAGACGCTTCTTCACAGCATCCCGTATCAAAATCCAAGAACCTTTAGAACCAGAAACAGCACCACGCACTAAAATTAAACCACGCTCACTATCAGTGGAAATAACTTCAATATTCTGTGTTGTTACACGCACTTGCCCCATATGGCCAGCCATTTTTTTACCTTTAAAAACTTTACCAGGATCTTGGCACTGCCCTGTAGAACCATGAGCACGATGTGTAATCGAATTACCATGAGAAGCACGATGCCCACCAAAGTTATGTCGTTTCATAACACCAGCAAACCCCTTACCAATACTGGTACCAGTCACATCAACTCTTTGTCCTGGAACAAAATGTTCCACTGTAATCTCAGTACCAACATCAAGAAGATTGTCGGGACTCACACGAAACTCTGCTATTTTGGCTTTAGGCTCAACAGAAGCCTTAGCAAAATGTCCACGAAGAGCTTGTGAAGTATTCTTAACCTTAGCAAAGCCTACACCTAATTGAACAGCAGTATAACCATTCTTTTCAACTGTACGCTGAGCAACGACTTGACAATTCTCCAAACGAAGTACCGTCACCGGCACATGCTCACCAGCATCATTATAAATACGGGTCATGCCCAGCTTCTGTGCTATTACACCTGAACGCATCGGGTCTGTTCCTTCTGTCCTCAAACCTCAGAGCTTAATTTCTACATCCACACCAGCAGAAAGATCGAGCTTCATAAGCGCATCCACTGTTTGCGGCGTTGGATCAACAATGTCAAGAAGACGCTTATGTGTTCGCATCTCAAACTGCTCACGACTTTTCTTATCGATATGCGGTCCACGATTGACCGTAAACTTCTCAATCCGCGTCGGAAGCGGAATGGGACCACGGACATTTGCACCGGTACGTTTAGCAGTCGATACGATCTCACGCGTCGACGTATCAAGAATTCTATGATCAAACGCTTTCAAGCGAATGCGAATATTCTGACTGTTCATGCTCTTTATTTCCCTGTTATACAAAGTGCCTTCAATAATCAAAGCACTCAACAAGCATTATTTATTCAATGATCTTAGAGACGATACCGGCACCAACAGTACGACCACCTTCACGAATAGCAAAACGAAG
>NZ_JBHIPJ010000078.1:0-1352 GCF_042195945.1 Bartonella sp. AP30XZML
CACATTGATATCTTGACCGGAAAGAAGATGAGAAGCAGAAATCTTGGCTTCTCCTTGTGCGTCTAACACGATGTTGCCCGTTGCCCCAAGGATAGAGGAGACCGTTGTGGTATGAGATTGAGATGTATCGGACGATTTCTCATGCAAAAAGCCACTTGATGACGATTGTGCTTGCTGATCCAAGTGTTCTTGGGCGCCTTTGATGACAATCTTTCCCCCAGAGTGAATGGTAATATCCGCTTGTTTTTGATCTCCTGGTGCTTTCTCTTCTGACGTTTCCTCTGCCTTACCGGCTATGAGCGTCGAGGCGACAACTTCCGTGTTGTTTCCTGAGTCAATGGCAATGCCTTCACCCCCTGTTATGCTTGATCCCACAACTTGGCGCACATCCATCTTGTTATGCTCAGATTTGCTGCTACTAAACACCCCTCCCTCTTTATGGTACGACATCTCATACTGTAAGCTATCCTCTGCATTGTTGATCAGGACATCGTTGCTGGCTTTCAGCCCTACCTTGCCATCAGCCGCAATGGAACTNTTTTCCAGAGAGAACAGTGGTCTCTTTTCCAGAACTTAAATGAGAGCCATTGTGCAAGGCAACATGAGATGTTTCACTCCCACTCTGATTGTCCATGCTGTTGCGTGTGGCATCAATAGAAACATTGCTCTCAGCTTGTAAGAGAAGTTTATCCTTTGTTTGAACATCAGAGCCTAAAATATTCAAATCTTTTCCAGAGGAAAGCGTTGTTGAGCCTCCAGAGTTGACTTCTGATTTATGATGCATGGTGGCATCACCCTGTTCATCATGGTAATGGGTTTCTGCTGAACCGATCGTCAAGTTGCCTTGTTCTGTAGCCATGGCAAGATCACCTCCGGTGGTGATCCCCACCCCTGAGGCGGTGATATCTTGTTTGGCAATCACCGTTGCATTACCACCAGCAGAAAGCGCCTCGGTGTTTAAAACGGTCTCCACGCCGTCAACCGTTGTGCGCCCTGCGTCCAAACGAATATTCTTCTCCGCAAGGATAACAGCATCACCACCCGCCGCAAAATGCCCTCCTTGACTGAGGATATCCCCACCATGCACATGCAATTGGTGATTTGCCGCAATACGCCCTGAATTGGTTATCGTGGAATTGCTCGTATTCTGGCTGGTGATATTGATATCATCGCCCATGATCAAAGCCCCAGCAGAAACAAAGGAGGCTCTGTCTTTTTCAGGGATATAAAGCACCGGTGCATAAATATCCATGCCTTTGACCTGTTGGCGCACATAAATCACCATCGGGGCTTCTAGGGACGCCAATTGTTCTTCACTCAAAGCCTCACCAAAGGGGAGATTGTGTGCTTTT
>NZ_JBHIPJ010000079.1:0-3103 GCF_042195945.1 Bartonella sp. AP30XZML
TTATAGTAACATCTGAAAATAATGGGCTTCATGCAGATGGTGAACAATCTAAAATCACAATGACTGGAGGAACTGTAAAAGCAAAAGAAGCTGCATTTGTCTTAAAAGATGGCGGATATATTGATGTCACAGATATTTCTGCGAAAGCACAGTGCAATGGGATAAGCATTGATGACTCCAAAAACGATCAGACTTCAAGAATCAACCTGACCAATACAAACCTTTTTGTCGAAGATGGAACGGGTATTGTTGCCAACAATTCATCAAATGGTAAACTCAACCTCAAAGATTCAAAAATCAGTGCCGACAGGTTATTCGTGGGTACAACTCATGATACGCCAAAACCTGATCAAATCTTTACACTCACCGCAGAAAACTCTCTCTTACAGGGGGGAGTAAGAAATGACGGAAACAGCAGAACAACTTTCGATCTCAAAAACGATACAACATGGTTCGTAAACACTAGCACAAAAGAAAAAGATGATGCGGGCAAGTTACTTGATATTGCCCAAAGATCTCATTCTGATGTTTCTATACTTAATCTCGACAATAGTTCCATTGTTTTTCAACAGCCGACAGAAAACCATTATCATACATTGCATATAGGTTCTGGGAAACCAGACACGCAAGCAGTCTACAATGCTTCTGGTGACGCAAAGATTTCTTTTAATGTTGGATCTGTTGAGAGCTCTGATATAATCGATCAAAAAAATGATCGACTTCTGATCCAAGGGGATGTCTTAGGTACAACAACAGTTTATGTTATGAGTGATTTCAAAGATAGCAATAATATAACAGAAGCTTTTCACCCTTCTTCTAATACCAGTGGAGTTTCGCTCATTCAAGTTTCCGGGAAAGCAGATGAAAATTCCTTCAAATTAGCCAATGGTTATATCCAAGCAACTGGTTCACCTTATAAATATAGGCTTACCGCTTATGGACCAACATCCAGCTATGGTGCTGCAAATGAAACACTAAACCTGTTGGGAGAAAATGATAATTTCTGGGATTTCCGTTTGCAGAAATTTATTTTACCACAAGTAGCGAGCTATTTGGCCGTACCTAATGCTCTCTTCTACGATGGTTTTATCGATATGGCTCAACAAAGTACTCTGTTAGCTGATCTGAGAACAACAGCTATAGGGATCGAAGATAACGTCAAAAAAAATGGATTCTTTCTCTCTTCTTATGGAAGTATCGCAACCCTATCGTCACAACAATATGGCTATAACACAAACATTCGCTATGCTGCTACACAAGCAGGTTTTACAGCTTCTGCACAAAAGAGCCAAAATACAATCCTATATTGGGGTCTTACCGGAACCTATGCTCAATTATCCCTCACCCCCCAAAATATAGAAGATGCAGACAAGAGTACGCTTAACAAATGGGCAGTCACAGCCTACAGCGGTATAGAGCATAATAGCGGTTTCTATATGGATACACTCTTCTCTTATGGGATCTGGAAAGGAAATATCTCTACAGCCATCGCTAACAGTACCACTAAAGTCGATGATATAAAAATGTTAATTGCCTCAACAACAATAGGTCAAAAATTCACAACGGGTATTAAAGCCCTCACGTTTGAACCCCAGGCACAACTTGTTTACCAGCGTCTAATCTTTAATGACTTTTCTGATGCTGATAATCTTAAAGTTGATATCGGTGAACCTTATCAATGGTTAGTACGCATTGGTGGACGTTTGACAAAAACTACTACCTCCACAGAAAAGAACCGTGTCATTTCTCTGTATGGAAAAGTGAACTTTCTCAAAACTTTTGGTGATGATGGTAAAGTACAGATTGGCGACACCTTTCCCCTTGATCCTACAGGATCTTCTATTGAAGGTGGGCTTGGCATCAATGCAAAATTGTCTCGCAGTTTAGCCCTCCATGGTGATATAAACTATCGAAAAAAGCTGCAAAAAACTGGTATATCCGGAACAAACTTTTCAGGAGGGATACGCTATCAGTTTTAAGGAAAGGGGCTGTAAATAGCCTATTCATTCTATTCAATTTAACAAAAAAGGCAGTATACATACTGCCTTTTTAATCTATGTAAGCTACTATTCTTATCCCCTGAAACTTTTTTCTTTTCTCCTCAATGATCTCCTTCCCTCCTATTTACACGAGTCGCGCGGCATATTCATTATCGAATTTGTCTATAAAGCTAAGCAAAGTGTATTTTTAGATAATAAAAAGAAGACTACATTGGAAAAGATAATGATAAAAGAAACTCTCTCTTCATACCTTTTCTATGTTTATCCTCCTGTTTCTTCAATCCATTAGCTTAACAGCACCCTGTAAGGATTCATTTATATGTCCATGTACCGTTTTTAGGCAAACCATTTTGACAAATGCTTATCCCTCTCATTCCATACAGTATATTGATTTATAAAGATAATTCTTTGTTTTGCATATTGAATGAGAGTCCCTAATATCGTAGGATTCTCTCATTTCAAACTTGTTTTATGTTGAATCAATTAAAAATTTTCTTGCACGTTACAAGCAGGGCTGGCGTGTGGAGAAAAGTTATATAAGAAAAGCCTGAGAATTCCTCTCATGAACTGCCTCAAGTGCCAAGGGCTTGTCACAAACATTGGGAGCTAGCAAAATGTGTGACGGGCTTGCTCCTTCGTAAGCGTAAAGATGATGGGACTCTATGGCTTTAGCGTTATAGCATCCATGAACACCATCGCGAAATGGGCTGTGCTTCCTTAGAAAAATGGACTTTGCTACCCTTAGCCTCTTTAAAGAAAGCCTGTGAATAGCCCCCTCATCTCTTCTTCTTATAGCAGAAAAAATTTGCTAATCGTTTTGGTGAATGCATCAAATAATACATCTCAACACTATAGAGCTTTTATAGCGATTATCTTTAATAGACAATTTTTAAATATCATACTTCATAGTGCTTTTAGCATAAGCTTAACCAAGCTAGGTTTTATGAACTCAACTTTTTATGATCATGAAAAAAGTTTTTCTGAAGCAAAACTTCAAATCATAGAGAACACCATCGATATAATTCGTTTTGTTGTTTACAATAAAAACATAATGATATAGAAACTGTCTGGGTACTTGCGCCATCAGGGGAATGAAGTAAGCA
>NZ_JBHIPJ010000080.1:0-1346 GCF_042195945.1 Bartonella sp. AP30XZML
AACGTAAGATTTTTTATTTCTAAGAGCGCTTAGCACCTTCTGTTCTAGATTAGAGTTATCCGTATAAGCAGCAAGGTATGGAGCTTTTTCTGTTGCTTTTGAAGAAACATTCAAATCTTTTTGTGATTGTTCAACCTTGGGTTCTTCTTTTTGAAGTCTGCTAAAAGCTGTCTTCACTTTATTAAAAACCGTTGTAATTTTTTCCTTTTGTTCTTCGGATAATTCTTTATTGTTCTGTACATCAGAAGCTATTTTTCCCCCAAAACCTTGATAAACATCAATCTCTCTATTCTTTGTAAATTCAGTAAGGTTCTTACGAATAAGCTCAGACAGTAATTCAGAAGTACCATAAAGTGCCTCAATTGATGCCTTTGTCATTTCCTCTCGCGTGATACCGTCCCAGTCAATATTATAGCCAGCTTCACAAGCAAGTTGACCAATAAATTCACGCTGAGTACGTCCATTTCCCTCTCGAAACGGATGCAACGCATTTATTTCACCCATATAATATCCAGCTCTCTGGCTGAATTTATCCGCATCAAGACCACGCAGATATTGTTCTTTGGCAAGCTGCTGTGTAATCTTCGGTGCGTAGCTTTCAATCTGATGATGATAAGCAAATAAACAACCACCTTTGGTAATATCTATTGAACGGATCTCTCCTGCCCATTCATAGACGTCACCAAATAGCTTCTTGTGAATATCTTTCATATGATTAAGATCAAACCTACCCCTAATAGGAGTACGCTTAAGTTCAAGAGATTTTGCATAAGCGAGAGTAGACTCTACATACTTTAGCGTAGCTTCATCTTTAATACCAAACCGATTATACATCACACCAGTTTCAGCATCAGTATAAGGATCAACGCCCCCTTTATACTTCTCCACGTTTTACCCGCTCTATATAATCTTTGATAATATCACTTATTTCAAGTTCACCTATAATATAACGCTCTACTTGAGCAACAACTTGTGGATCTGGTTCCAACCCCTCTAAACGTTGGCTTGCTAATGCATTTTTAGCATCAAAGCGACGTCGTTTAATTTCCTCTTCACTCAACATAAAATTCTCCTTTGTTGATATTTATTATAGCTCAAATAAGCTATAGAAGCAAGTTTTTATCCCTTACCTTACCGTATCACATCTTTTGATCTTTCACGCGCTATCGCATTGATTTGCTCCTGTTGTCTCTGTTGCAAAAATTTAACAGCCGTTTGAAACTCACTCATAAGCTTCTTATCCGGAGGCTGGTTTTGAGGTATTACTTTTGACAAGTCAAAGTCTTGTTTATGAATGGCATCCTGTCCAAAACGTTTATCTAAAGCACTTTGTAGCTTTAAAAACT
>NZ_JBHIPJ010000081.1:0-3216 GCF_042195945.1 Bartonella sp. AP30XZML
CTTCAGAAAACTGGTATAAGTGGTGCAAGCTTTTCAGGTGGTATACGCTATCAGTTTTAAATCAAGGCTGTAAATAGCCTATCATTCTATTCAATTTAACAAAAAGGCAGCACAATATGCTGCCCTTTTTGTACATTAAAGTCATCCTTTTTCCTTTTAAAGCACCCTTCCCTCTTTATACTTAGTTCTTTACGAAAATCTCCAAGACAAGACACAACAAACGCAACAGAGCACTTCCATCCCCAGTGGATGAAGAGTACTTCCTACTTTGAAAAAAAGAGAAGTCTATTAGAAATAAATTAATACCACTGTATTGAAAGATGAAAAACCACTTTAAGCCCAAGTAAGTTAGCTTTTTTACTAGCTTCTTCTACATCCTTTTTTTCCCTCATAACCCCAATTTGCGTCATATAATAATCCCTACCATCACGTAAAAACCACTATATCAGTATCTCACAATATTTCTCTGAATAATAATATTCAAAATTATAATTCTTTAAATAAAATCAATTATAAATACATTTTGTATTAGAGATAATTAATATCAATTATTTTTTAATTTTGACAAAAAACCAAAAATGTCTTACCAAATAAAGACAATTACTGAAATTAATAACAACTATCCATTTTCACTTCTTCTTATGAAATTCGCGGGGAAATGAATATTTGGGGGCTCTCATAAGGAGAATACTAGTGTATAAAACATCCCTTTTATCATGCACGGCTACAGCCGCTATCATCCTGTTCAATATCCAGTTCAGTGCACATGCTGAAACCCTCGTAGTTTCTGAGGGAAAACAACAAGAAGTATCCGATAAAACCTACGAAACTATTCACGCAAAAGACGGTGGCAAAATCATTGGAAAACATTTAACCATTGTTACGAATAAAGATATAAACCAAGGCACAAACAAAACCGTCTATGCTGTAACAGCAGAAGGTGCTAACAGTGCGATTGAGTTACTAGACGGCACAACCATTAAAGGCACTGGTTCTGGTATTTTCTTAGGCCTTGAAGCCAAAGACGGTGCTACACTTCAAATGACTAAGGGAACAATTACATATTCTGGAATGGAGTCCTCCTCATCTGGCATTTTATCTAGCACTGGTGCTTCCTTTTCTGACAGTAAGAGTAAAAAAAACAAGCTGGAAGACGTGGTAATATCGAGTGAAAACGATAACAGTTCACTATCCTTAGGAATAAGTGCTAAAAACAGCACAGTCATTTTAAACAATGTAACCGTAACTCAAGCACTAAAAGGCATATTTGCAGATGATCACTCGACAATAACAATCTCTGGAGGATCATTTCGTGCAAAAAATACAGCAATATCTGCTCAAAATGGCAGTATCATTACTTTAAACAACAATGTTACAGTCGCATCATCTAATGGTAATGCACTCCATGCAGATGGTATAGAATCCAAGATCACAATGAAAGGAGGAGCTGTCATAGGAGGAAATTTGAATGGACATGAAGGCGCATTACTTACAGAAAATGGTGGACGTATTGAAATTACGGATGTTACTCTAACAACCGATAACTTGGGAAACGGTGTAAATGCCAATGGCTTTGGAAGCATAATTGAATTAAAAGGCAAAACAAGCATTAAAAAAGTTAGAGATGGACTGAGAGCAGAAAAAGGTGGTAAAATCACCAGCGAAGATTTAACAATAACTGCTTATGAAAACCAAGAATACGGCACTTCTGGTATAATAGCCATTAATCCTAATAGTGAAATTCAATTAAAGGGGCATACAACCTTTGAAAAAGTTTCGTACGGTCTTGGAGCCTATAATGGTGGTAAAATTACCAGCGGAGATTTAATAATAGTCGGTGGTAAAGCAATTAATGACAACCCCAATGAAGCACGATCTGGTGTATGGACAGCAGGCTCTGGGAGTGAAATTCAGTTAACGGGCAAAACAACCATTCAAAATTTTGATGAAGGTCTTTATGCAGAGGATGGAAGTAAAATCATTAGCGGAGATTTAACAATAATCGGTGGTGAGTCCGAAGCAGCAACCGTTGGTGTAAACACTTGGGAGGCTGATAGTATAGTTGAATTAAATGGCAAAACAACCATTCAAAATGTTGATGTTGGTCTCGCTATTGGTAAAGATGGCACAATTAAGATGATTAATGGCGCTATTGATGCTAATTCTAAAAGTCTAGATACCCAATCCGACGCCCTTCAGAATGGGAAGAAAAATAAAATAGAAGCAAAAAAAGTTGCAATGGTTGTAATAAATGGCGGCCATATTGATCTAACGGATGTTTCTGCAAAAGTAGGAATCAGTGGCTTACAGTTCTTGGCTGTCTCTGATATTGATAAAAATGAATCAGATGATCCACAAAAACACCAAAGTAGTGAGATCAATCTAACTAATGCAGAGCTTCATGCTGAAAATGGTACTGGAATTTTTGTTGGAGCTTTTACTAACGATAACATTGAAGATATTCAAGGTTTGTCAATCGGTACAGTCAATCTCAAAAATTCAGAAATCCATGCCGACGTATTATTAGGAGATGGTATTTTCGAAAATCCAAAATCTTGGGGAACCGATAATTATTGGAATGATAAAAAGGTTAAAGCGATCTCCAACGGCACTTTTACATTAAGCGCTGATCAGTCTACTCTAGAGGGCAGAGCGAATATTGCTAAAGATAGAACTGTACGTTTTGATCTAAAAAACAAGACAACATGGACGTTGAAAATCAGCAAACATGAAAAAGATGATGATGGCAATCTGCTTGATATCGCTCAAAGATCTCGTTCTGATATTTCCACGCTTAATCTCGATAACAGCTCCATTGTTTTTGAGAAACCAACAGACGATCACTACCAAACATTGCATATAGGTTCTGGTAAACCAGACACGCAAGAAGTCTACAACGCAACGGGTGATGCAAAGATTTACTTCAACACGGCTTGGAGTGATGGTGCTGCAATAAATGACAAAAAAACCGATAGACTTTTGATCCATGGAGATGTCTCTGGCAACACATCAGTTTATGTCACGGGGCGCTTAGAAGAGAACAATATCGAAGCAAATACCTCTGCTGCTGCCAATGTCCGTGGTCTTTCACTCATTCAAGTTTCTGGAAAAGCAGAAGAAAACTCTTTCAAACTCGTAAATGGCTATACCACAAGAGATGGCTTACCGGATATGTATACACTACGTGCCTATGGACCAGAGTCAAGCCATGGACAA
>NZ_JBHIPJ010000082.1:0-4733 GCF_042195945.1 Bartonella sp. AP30XZML
AAAAGAAGCCCCTGTCTCGGAAACAGTGATAGATCCTCCTGTCATTTGGATGATACCATTGTCTTTTGCCTCAAGTCCGATTGCAGCTTCTTTAATTGTTGTATTGCCATGCAATTCAATTGTACTGTTGGGGCCGTTAGCCCATGCACCTTTTCCATTGCCATCTGCCATTAGAGTGGTATCTATGCCATCAATATATCCACTATTTGCTGCAACTAATGCATTTTTTTTCCCAGTTACAGTTCCCCCAATCATCGTGATTTTGGATTGTGCACCATTTGCATTGAGGCCATATTCATCAGAGGACACTGTAACATTGTTCTTTAAAGTAATTGTAGAGCCTGTACCAGGGTATATTCCATGCTCTTTTGCATTAAAGTATCCTCCTGATACCGTTGTTTGAGAATTATCCAACGCTTCTATACCCACTTTTGCTTGAGTAACTGTTACGTTTTCCAAGATGACTTTACTTTCCTTATAAAGAGCTATTCCTTTTTCCATTAAGTCATCTTTACTGCTCGTTATTGTCACATTTTTCAGCTTGTTTTTATCACTTTTGCTATCTTCGAGAAATAAGCCTACTGTAGGAGCAATAATACCTACTGCATTCATTTTTATTATACCACCGTCTGTTGCCATCACACCGATTTCTTTAGCCTTAATCGTTGATTCTGATAAGTCAAGAAAGCTATTAGGTTCGATAATGCGTACAGTGCTCAACCAGTCGTCCTCCATGTTTTTGCTGTCGTGAATTATTGCTAAATTTTTTCCAATTATTCCACTACCTTTTATCACTATTATACCGCCAACAGTGAAGTTGGATGCTTCCTCAGTTATTCCATGAAAATTCATTAAGATTTTTTCGGCTTTTACATTAGTATGAGCACTAAACAGCGCGATTGTCGCAACAGCTGTACAGGATAGTAAAAATTTTTTAGACATGAAGATTTTCCTTAACTTATAAGCCTCCGCATATTCTCTCCCCGCTTATAAAAAGGATAAAGAACACACAATTTTCATCGGGAGGTTATATTATTTTAACTTTTATATAAAGTATTTATATAATTTTATACTTTATTTATTTTTACATTTATATATTAAATTTATTATTTACTTGTATTCTATAATAAATTTTTATTAAATGGTTTTTTATTTTGTAAATAACTATGTAATTTATAATTTATAAAACAAATTATTAAATATAAACTATTATAATTTCAATCACATAATGAATTTAATATTTGTTTTCTGTATATCTAAAATATATTTATGTATATACTTAAATAATACTTATGATGATTGATAAAGCTTTAGCTCTTCTTTATGATTTCCTGAGCATTTTAGATAAATTGAGTACAAAGCATTGTGTTATGTTTGTTATGCCTGATTGGATTTTCTGCGCAAAAAGGTATTTTGCAGCAGATCTTCTGCCGTAAAGAGGTGAAGGGAATTCCTTTAAAGAAAAGCTAGTACATCTACTGCATGAAGAAGAAAGAGGTTTCTTTAAGGAATAAAAAGGACTTTAGCAGAAAAGAAAAGCAGGGTTTATTTACAAGAGGTAATATCAACAAAAGGGCTACATAATATTATAGAAAATTAAAAAAGCTGCACAATACAGAGTTGTGCAGCCTTTCTGTGCAAACGAACGGGAAAGCAACGCTCGCTTTTACACTTTTTTCAGTCTCATACGCTTGTACATGTGCTTTCCTTCTCATGTAGGGCACAGGCTGCTCTGCTTAAAATAAGAGGTTCCGAGAAGAATTTCCTTTCCTTAAAACTGATAGCGTATACCACCTGAAAAGCTTGCACCACTTATACCAGTTTTCTGAAGCTTTTGTTGATAGCTTACATCANATTTTGTTGATAACTTACATCACCATGAAGCGAGAAATTGTGAGACAGTTGCGCATTAATGCCAACGCCGCCTTCAATTGCAGGTCCCATAGGATCAAGGTCAAAATCTCTGCCAATATGAATGGTACCATCATCACCAANACCATGAAGCGAGAAATTGTGGGAGAGTTGTGCATTGATGCCAACGCCGCCTTCAATTGCAGGTCCCATAGGATCAAGGTCAAAATCTCTGCCAATATGAATGGTACCATCATCACCAAAGGTTTTGATCAAGTTTACTTTTCCATAGAAAGACATAGGACGGTTGTTTTCAGTGGAAATGGTTTTTGTCAAACGTCCACCAATGCGTACTAACCATTGAGAAGGATTTTTCATATCAACGGTAAAATTATCAGCATCTTCAATGGTATTAAACATCAAATGTTGATAGGCAACTTGTGCTTGTGGCTCAAAGGTTAAGCCTTCCATTCCGGTTACAAACTCTTTGCCAACAGTGGTGGAGATACTCAACATTTTGGCATCGTTCAACTTTGCGGTATTGCCTCTGATGGCATTGGCGATATGCCCTTTTAGGATACCATAGGATAAGAGTGCATCGATGTAGAAACCACTGTTATGTTGTATACTGCCATAGGCTGTAATGGCCCATTTATTCAGCGTGTTCTTTCCTGCATCTTTCATGTCCTTTGGTGTGAAAGACAGCTGCCCATAGGTGCCTACAAGACCGAAATGTGTTGTGGTATTTTGCCCTTCAATTGCTGCCAATGTGACACCGGCTTGGAGAGCAGTATAACGAATATCAGCACCATAACCATATTTGAGAGGACCACGCTCAGAAGATAAAGTTCCTGTGCTTCCATAGGTGTAAAGGAAGAAACCAGTTTGTTTCTCCTCTTCTTTTCCTAAGACGGATGTTCTGATATTGGCTAAAAGCGCGTTTTGTTTAGCCATATCCGTTAATCCACTGTAGAAGAGAGCATTTGGCATGACCAAATAGCTTGCTGTTTGTGGTACAAGGGCAACGGTAGGGATATTTGTTTCAGGATCAGGATTNTTGCTGTTTGTGGTACAAGGGCAACGGTAGGGATATTTGTTTCAGGATCAGGATTTGAACCAGAATTGGAGCCAAGCAGCTCGGGTTGTAAACGGAAATCCCAGAATTTTTCATTCTTTTCATCAAAGAGGTTTTGTGCAACATCGGCTTGTCCATGGCTTGACTCTGGTCCATAGGCACGTAGTGTATACATATCCGGTAAGCCATCTCTTGTGGTATAGCCATTTACCAGTTTGAAAGAGTTTTCTTCTGCTTTTCCAGAAACTTGAATGAGTGAAAGACCACGGATATTGGCAGCAGCAGAGGTATTTGCTTCGATATTGTTCTCTTCTAAGCGCCCCGTAACATAAACTGATGTGGTTCCAGAGATATCTCCATGGATCAAAAGTCTATCGGTTTTTTGGTCATTTATTGCAGCACCATCACTCCATTCAGCGTTGAAGTAAATCTTCGCATCATCCGTTGCATTGTAGACTTCTTGCGTGTCTGGTTTACCAGAACCTATATGCAATGTTTGGTAGTGATCTTCTGTTGGTTTCTCAAAAACGATAGAGCTGTTGTTGAGGTTTAGCACAGAAACATCAGAACGAGATCTTTGAGCAATATCAAGTAGATTGCCATCATCATCTTTTTCGTTTGTGCTGGTTTTTACAATCCATTGTGTATTGTTTTGCAAATTAAAGATTGTTTTAGGACTGTTAATAACTTTTGCTCTACCCTCTAATATGGAGTTATCAGAATTGAGTGTAAAAGCTAAATCATTTTCTTCAGCTGAAGCTTTGGTTACTAATAGAACGTCGGCACGGATTTCTGATTTTTTGCCAAGATTGACTGTGCCGGTTGATTCATCTACATTAATTCCAATGCCGTTTTTAATGTGAAGCTTTGCGTTGGTTAAATTGATTTCTGAGGTTGTATCTTCTTCAGGATTTTCAAATTTTATGCCATTTCTCTCTGCTGTTGCAAAAATATTTGTTGCATCAATTTGCCCACCGTTTTCAACAGTCAATGCTGCCTCTTTCCCCGTTATGTTTCCTTTCGTCATTGTGATGGTGGAATCTAGTCCACTTGCATGGAGCCCATAACCATTAGATGATGTAATTTTGGTATCATCGGTTAAAGCAATGGTGCTGCCACTCTCTGCGTTAATCCCTATATCGTTTCCAACAAATGATCCTCCTGATATTTTGATTTTAGAATGATCCATTGCATATACACCGAATTTTGCATTTGTAATGTGTACATTTTTTAAAGTGACATTGCTTGCTTGGGAATTTAATCCTGTAAACACCACTGTTTCATCTTTTTGACTGCTCGATATTGTCACATCTTCCAACTTATTTTCATTGTTTTTACTGTCATAAAAGGTAGCACCAACTGTAGAAGTTGTAATAGTTCCTCCGGTCATTTTAATTATAGCATTTTTTTCTGCATAAAGCCCAAGAAAAGCATGATCAATTTCTGTTCCGTGCAATTCGATCATACTATTAGGGCCGCTGGCATTTGCACCAGCTCCACCACCTGTGGCTACTGAGAGAGAAACATCTATAACATTAATATGTCCACCGTTTTCAGCAGTTAATGCTGCATAAATTCCTCCTTTAACTTTTCCTTTCGTCATTTTGATGGTGCCATTGTCTTTTGCCCGGAGCCCAGTGTTATCAGATGATGTAATTTTAGAATCATTTATAGTGATTGTGCTGCCGTTTTGCGCAAATATTGTTGCTTGTTTTGAATCAAATGAACCTCCAGAGACTGTTATTGTGGAGTGATCATTTGCAAATATGCCTGTGTTTGCTTGAGTGACGGTTACATTGTTTAAAGA
>NZ_JBHIPJ010000083.1:0-1339 GCF_042195945.1 Bartonella sp. AP30XZML
TTTGCAACAGGGTATAAAGGTGTTGTTTTTGATCCGCAGATTCAGGTTGTTTATCAGCATCTTCAGTTTAATCAGGCGCGTGATATTGATAACCTTGAGGTGGATTTAGGAAAATTTCATCAATGGGTGGGGCGTGTTGGTGGGCGTTTAAGCAAGACGCTTAATGCTTCTGAAGAGGGACGTGAAGTTTCTTTTTATAGTAAGCTTTCTTATTTGCATAGTTTTGAAGATAAGCAATTCGTTTCTTTTAAAAACGATTTTCAGTTAGGTTCCTTTGGTTCTTCTTTGGAAGCAGGGGTTGGGTTTAATGCCCGTCTCTCATCAAAACTTTCTCTTCGTGGAGATGTCACTTATCAGCATAGATTTAAGAAAATTGGTTTTTCTGGAACGAGTTTCTCTGCTGGATTGCGCCACCTTTTTTGAAGAGGTGCAATATGTATTTTTAGTTAAAAGGCAGAAGATTTTCTGCCTTTTAATGTATTGAAATTTATTTTGCCTCATCAATATGGTTATTTTTTTGATATAAAAGATTACAATAGATGCTTTCTTTTATGCGATGAGAAATTTTTCTAAAATTTTTGATGTCAAGATATGAGGACAGATTTCATTGTGAATATGAGAAGTTTAAACGCTGAATGCTTGTGGCATAATCTTTCAAAAAATGCGATATTGATGATTGTTTTTGTCCGTTTCTGTATTAATTTTTATAGATCATAAGTTTAGTCTTTATGAGTTTTATGCATTGTTTTGAATTTTGTTTTAGAACTTTATTCACGTTTATATCATTTAATACGCATATTATTTGTTTCCTTTTTTAGGATTTTTACTTAAGAATTTTGGATAAATATTTATTTTTAGAACAAACAGAGGGAGTTTGAGGTCAAATTATAATAAAAGTAAAGTATGCTTTATCGTGTTGTTACGGTTGTTGTTTTGTAAATGATAGGTGGCAGAGAAATTTCGATAAGATACAGGATATTATTTTTATTGCGGTCATGCGCGGATATCATCATTCTTTTTTCAGCATTCAATATTTGCGCAGATTTTAGCACTCGAGAATGTTCATAAGAAGCAATTCACCTTTTTTCAAAAGTCCTTCTTTGCATGCCAGCTTCGTTTGTGATGGACAAGGGGTTAATTGATTAAATATAAACAGGTTTGAAATGAAAGAAATTTATAATATTCAGTTTTTATTCAATATGTAAAATGATGAGTGAGCATTCTGAATTATTGCATGAAATTTTCCTAAATCAATATTACGCGCCTGATTAAACTGAAGATGCTGATAAACAACCTGAATCTGCGGATCAAAAACAACACCTTTATACCCTGTTGCAAA
>NZ_JBHIPJ010000084.1:0-1922 GCF_042195945.1 Bartonella sp. AP30XZML
CATGGAATTGCCTAAAGAAGGACGCTTTATCAGTTCTGAATTCCCAATCTTGCGGGAAAACTTGACCAAAATTGATCAAGCTCTTTTGGCTGTTGAGGAAAAGATAAACGAAAAAGCACCTTTACAACACACGCATAGCATAAGCGAAATCACAAATCTAGAAAGCGCTCTCAATGGCAAAATGGCAGCGGATAAAACTTTCTCATTTGCTGATTTAAGCGATATCGAAGGCGCAAAAGATGCTGCCAACAATTATGTTCTCTATAAATCAAGCAATAATAACTTCACCTTTGGGAGTGCTGTCTCACTGTTAGGCGCGCATCAACATAAAACCGAAGATATTGTGGGGCTTGATGATTTTAGAGCCAAGATCAACGAAGATCTGACAAGCTATGGACGCCTCACAAGTCCGAATGAATGGAAAAATTACAATAAATTTACCAGCAAAGTGACTATGAGTGGTGCCTTAGAGCTTTTGGGCAATTCGTCGTTTAGCCTCATCCACAATGGTGAAATGGTTACCAGTTTAAGCACAAATGGAAGCTTTCTTAAAGGACCTTTAAAAGTCGATGGAGATCTTGTTTATACGAAATCAGAAATAGATATTCTCAAGCAGGAAATTAAAAACATCAAAAAAAATTTGCTTAATAAACTCATTATTGCTGATGCTGAATTGCTGTATACGCAAGATGGGAAAATTAAATGGCCCGATTGGGTAACAGACCAAACTAGGTTAGAAATCCAAGCATGGGGCGGCGGAGGTAGTGGTGGTTCCTCTTGGTCTTATGGCGATGGCGGCGGCGGCGGCGGTTGTTTCGTGTGGTATGGCTATAAATCCAGTTTAAACGGGCATGAGGATATCATCATTGGTAAAGGAGGAACTTCTGTTGTATCGCGCGGTGCGACAGGAAACTCTGGAGGAACAACAGTTGTTGGAAAGAATTTTATTACCGCTACAGGAGGACATGGTGGTGGGGGTGCTTATTATAGTATATCAAAGGGAAATACTTATTACTATTCAGGTGCTGGTGGAACTGGGGGCATTGGTGGAAATTTTGGTTGGGCAACAGATGATCTCCTAGGACTTGCCAAAGGAGGAAATGGTTATGCTGGGACGAAAGGAATTGAAGGAATTGTAGGAAACAGAAGTGGTAACGGAGGTGATGCCGGAGGCGATACATCAAGGGGAGGTGGTGGAGGAACGGCAGATGGTAGCTTTCCTTCAGGAAAAGCAGGGCGTGGTTTTGGGGGCGGAGGTGCTGGTGCTAGTAGGGATGGGTATTACAGCGGTGCTGGAGCGGATGGCGCTGTCCTTATAAGATTATGGAAAGATTAATTACATAACCAAAGGTAGCGAAAGTCAAATGGATAGCTATTGTATAAGCGAGCTTGTATGATTTTTAAATCTTTTTATCACTCTTTCAAAGCCCTTTAAAGGGCTTTTTTGACTGACAGTGTCAGGCTTATGAGAGAGGATGAGTGTTGTTATAGTCTCTCCATTGATTTGGAGAGCAAAATGGCAATAGAATTTAATCATGGTATCCCCCTCATTGAGGATGGTCAAGCATCTCGACCCTTAGAGATGTTTAGCCAAACCGCCCTTGGGGCAGTTGTTACAGCCCCTGATGCGGATGCACAAATTTATCCCCTTAACGAGCCCGTGTTGGTCTTCACCCATGAGACAGACAAAATCCAAAAGCTTGGGACACGGGGCACAGCTCTTGATGTGATTAACGCTGCGCGCGCGCAAGGGATTGAGGCACAAGTGATCCTTGTGCGGGTAGAAGAAAAGTCAACCATAGCTGAGACACAAACTGAAATGGTGGGATCAAATGCTCGACTGACCGGTGTGCATGCCTTGGCTCATGCGCGGGGGCATTTGGGTGTGGAACCTGGAATTCTCTTAGCACCGGCTTATAGTG
>NZ_JBHIPJ010000085.1:0-1020 GCF_042195945.1 Bartonella sp. AP30XZML
AAAGTAAAAAATATTCGCACTGAAATTGAGCTATTTTCATAAATTAAAAAATGAAATTAAGAAAAGATAAATTATCGTAAATTATATGCTTTACTTTATTATTAAAATTATAATAATGATAAAAAATGTTGGGCTTTTTTAATCGTCAAAAAGAGGAGTGTTAAGGTGAAAAAACGATTTATTACAATAGGAATGATTAGTCTTTTGGCAATGATAGATTTAACTCTAAGGTCTAACTTTAGTTGGGGTTCTGACGCTCAAACTTCAACTATCCAAATCTCCTCCTCAACAGAATATCTGAAAATTATTCAGTTGTTAACAGAAAAAATTAAAGTAACTGAAGAGCAGATCAATAACGCGAAAAAAGTCTATCAATCTATAACAGGAAGTAGAATAACAGAACTAAGAATAAAAGAGGAGGGGAATTTTTTCTTACACGATATGCCTATCTACGCAAAACTAAACCAAAACTACCATAACCTATTTGTGACTGAGTATCCCAATCTCAAAGACATTTCATTTTCTATTTATGCCGAAGAGAAAAGGTCAAACTTTTGGAGCCTTCCGCCAAAGATGATGCGGCAAATAATTGATAAGCGTCTTAAATATAGTGGAATTGTCGAAAAAGCTGTAAGCTTGCAAACTTTCAAAGACGTAGAGAAGCGCTTTACGCAAATCATCGATTTCTTAGATGAGATAAATAGAACAACGAATCTAGCGGAAGTTTTCGAGCTACAAACACGCATCAGGAACATGTCATCCATGCTCCAAAATGAATATGCAAAATTACAAATGGTCAGAAATTTACGCGATAATGAAGAGCTTCTTATCGAAATACAAAAACGTAAATTGTATGGAAAAATAGTGAACTTTGAGCACAGAAGTATGCCCAGTGTAAGAATTTAGCGAATAAAGCTCTTTACAACATTTGCTTTTTTCATGAACACAAAAGCTAATTTACAGGGTTCAGTACTATCCCAATAATTCAAAGAGACACAGAGATTTTATCAAAGCCAAGAT
>NZ_JBHIPJ010000086.1:0-5851 GCF_042195945.1 Bartonella sp. AP30XZML
ACAACTGAAACAAAAGACTGAAGAGCATGAAAAGGCGTTCAGAAATGTAAGTGAAGTTGTAATGACACTCGAAGCAGATGTGCAATCACGTGATACGGAAATTAAAG
The DNA here is from genome assembly GCF_042195945.1 of Bartonella sp. AP30XZML. Classification (NCBI taxonomy): domain Bacteria; kingdom Pseudomonadati; phylum Pseudomonadota; class Alphaproteobacteria; order Hyphomicrobiales; family Bartonellaceae; genus Bartonella; species Bartonella sp. AP30XZML. Next base: position 108 of record NZ_JBHIPJ010000086.1, read on the forward strand.
AACTTAAACAAAAGATAGAAGAACATGACGACGAGGAAATTGAAGAACTGAAGCAAGAGATTAAACAGCGTGATGAAGCAGTAAAAGCGCCGCCTCATAAGAATAAGAAGAGTAAGAAGAAGGGTAAGTGAGGAGAGAGGGATGGGCTTAATTGCACTTATTATATCTTGTATTGCTAATTTGTGTTCATGTTATGCGGTTTATACCAATTTTAAAAACATAAAAATGCTTAGACAAGCGATAAAAGAACGAGATGAGTTAATAGCGTCACAAAAAGCGTTGATGGAAGGACAGCTAGCAGAAAAAAATGAGTTAATAGCGTCACAAAAAGCGTTGATGGAAGGACAGCTAGCAGAAAAAAATGAGTTAATAGCGTCACAAAAAGCATTGATGGAAGAACAGCTAGCAGAAAATGAAGAGAAAATACAACATTTACAAAAATTACAAAAAGAAGTGCAAGAACGTTTGTTGGAATCTGAACAGAAGAAATCTAAAGAGCAAGAATATTTGACTGAATATGAAAATATTTATGAAAATCTTCAAGAGTCTGAAGATGTTCGTGCGCTTGTAAGAGAGTTTGTAGAAAAAGCCCCAATTGTAAATGAAGAAGATGATAGAACGCAAAAGATACTAATACAATTGATGAAGGATGAGCAGAAAAAGAATGAAGCAATTGAAATTATTGAAGATTTCAATAGATGGTTTATGGCAAAACAATCGGTTACAGTTGCAGAAGCCAATAAATGGGATAGGGCACAATATTTATCATTTCTTCTTATGAAACCAAAGCCAATGACATGGGCCGAGTTGGCTGAAAAAAGCCCTGAGGAACAACAGCGTTATTCATCATGTTGGAAAACGGTTATTTATTGAATGGAAACAGCTTGGAATACAACAGATCGGATAGTTTATTACTTGGTTTAATATTAAAATATTCGGGGCAAAAAGTCACTTTTTCTGGTGGATTTAAAGGATTTACGGCAGTGTGCTCCATAGTCAATATTAAAGGAATTTCTGAGTTTCTGTCTATAGGAAAAACACCAATAATTAGTCCTAATAGACCAGAAGGTTTGAGGCTAAATGGATCAATATCGCTATGTATGGGTGGATCGACTCGAGGTTTCTTTAAGCATAAGTGTTTTTTCTGTTGAGGATGGATGTAATGTAGTGCTCCTAGTGATTGTGGCAAAAGTTCACGATAGCATGCGGACATAAAGATAAAAAGGCTATTATCCTGTATGCTGATAGAGTTGATTTTAATTGTTTGTTTTGTAGCATTTGTAATGATTAAAGATACATATATTACTGGAAAGATATCATTAGGATTATCACTTATCCATGAACTGTGTGTGGTAACACGGAGCTTTTTTTCTTCTAAAATCTCTAATTGTTTTTCCAGAACTGTGGCAAGCTTTTTCATTGATATCGCTTGTTGTCTAGTTGATTTAGCTATGTCCATGGCATTGGCTAATTCTGTTTTAAATTTTTCTCGATCTTCTTCTCTTAATTTTTCATCTTTTTCTCGATCTTCCTTTCTCAATTTTGCAGCTTCTATGCGATCTTCTTCTCTTAATTTTTCATCTTTTTCTCGATCTTCCTTTCTCAATTTTTCATCTTTTTCTCGATCTTCCTTTCTCAATTTTGCAGCTTCTATGCGATCTTCTTCTCTTGATTTTGCAGCTTCTATTCGATCTTCTTCTCTTGATTTTGCAGCTTCTATTCGATCTTCTTCTCTTAATTTAAATGTCTGTTTAATAGAAAGAAAAGCAAAAATTGCGGATAATAAAGCACCAACCGAAGAAAGTGCAGAAAATAAAACAGAAAACGCAGAAAATAATACAGGATGCTGTTCTATCCAATTTAAAATCGCTTGCATACTTCTTACACCCTTCTTTCCTTCATTTTCAGAAAAAAACAATCCTATAAAACACATTTTGTATGGAGCGGCGTGGTGATTAACACGATTCTTTGTTTTGATCTAGGTACCAAAACGGGGTGGGCGATACGTGGTGCAAGTGGTGACATGTTCAGTGGTACCGTGAATTTTCAATCACGCCGTTTTGAAGGCGGTGGAATGCGTTACTTGCGTTTTAAACAATGGCTATCAGAAATAAAGCAGACAGCAGGTCAAATTGACGTGGTGTATTTTGAAGAGGTGAGGCGTCATAAAGGTACAGATGCAGCGCATATTTACGGTGGTTTGTTAGCAACGTTAACGGCGTGGTGTGAACATCATCAGATACCGTATGAGGGGATACCGGTAAGTACGATTAAGAAAGCGACGACAGGCAAGGGGAATGCGTCGAAAGAAGAGATGATAGAGGCAATGTGTATTAAAGGACACAAGCCATGTGATGATAATGAAGCAGATGCTTTAGCAATTTTATATTTGGTTAAAGAGAAGGAGATCTTAGAGTGATGTCCAGTCATAAAGTAGCGTGTGCAAATTTTAGTACAGATCAGTTTTTAAAAGAGCTTACAAGTTTAAAAGCGACAGAGAAGGCTGTTTATACAACACTTGTGTTGCTAATGAATAATAGAAAAGCGCCTCTTATCAATTATGCGTCTTGTTTATCGGGTTGGTGTGGGTGTTCAGTGCAAACGTTTAAAAAGGCGTTAGAAACTTTAATAATGATGGGTCTTATTACGCGTTTAGAGAATAGGCGCTTATGGCATAAGTCATTAGCTTTTGATCAAAGTGTTCAAAGAAAATATTCAGAAAGAGCTTCAAAAGCCGCTTTAGCAAGGTGGAGTAAGAAAAGAGAGGAGGCAATACATGTCAACTAAGTTGCCATGGACGAGGCTTTTTGCAGACAAGTGGCTACTTGATCTTGCATATTTGCCAGCTTTTGAAGGTTTCATATATGTTAAGTTGCGCTTTCAAATGCTTCGCACAGGAGAGCCGCTTACGAATAATTTTAAAGTGTTATCTTTATTGGCTGGCTGCTCAGTAAAAAAATTTCAGAAGGCATTAGATCTTTTATTAGAAACTGGACATATCATTTGTTTAGAAGATGGTCGGTTGTGGAACCCAGATGTTGAATTAGAATTAAATGATAGCAAAGAGAAATCAGAAGCAGCAACAAAAGCAGCTCATTCTAGATGGCATAAAACAAAAGGTAAAAATGACAATAATCATATAAAAGAAAACGCATATGCGGATTGCATGCAGAGCGCATACGATGCGCATAGTGTTGCGCAATGCGAACGCAATGCCATTAACAATAACATTAACATATATAAAAAAAATAAAACTAACGTTTTATTAAAAAAAGAAACTGAATTTGAAGATTTAGAAACAATCGATTTGGTTGACGAGCCAATCGAGTGTGATGTTGAAAGCCAATCAGAACAAATCGAAACGTTAGAAACCAACCAACCAATCATTCACGAGCAAGAAAACGTTCCCAAAAAAGCAAAACGAGTGCAAGCTAATCGCGGTTGTCGATTGCCTGCGGATTTTGAACCCGATTACGATTTTGCAATCGAAGAGGGCTTGCCTCCGGAGCGCGTGAAAGTCGAAATCGCAAAGTTTCGAGATTACTGGCGTTCAAAAGCCGGAGCAAATGCAACCAAAACGGATTGGCAAGCAACATGGCGCAACTGGGTACGCAAGGCAATCGAGGTTTTAGAAAAAACAAAAAACACGAACAACAATGGTGGAAACAATGGAAATTACACTCAAAAGCAAAAAAGCATTGGGGAGCGTATCGCAGACAGTCTCCTTGATATCGGAAATCGAGGGTACTTTGAAGCACATTCATGCGATGATACCCCCGAGAGGTCCATTTATTTTGAAGGAAGGCAGCCAATTAACGAAACAGCAGGTATCGATTGCTTTAGAGGCTGGTGATCAATTGCAAGAGCTCTTCGCCGTGAAAGCAAGTAAAGAGGATATAGCAAAAGCTATTCGCATGCTGTCGTGTGGTTTGAAAATAGCACAACAATCAGACCATGAGGGAATGGCGTTGACCTATGGAATGGTTTTGGAAAATGTCTCTGCATGGTCACTGATGACAGTGGTCAAACGGATTTTATGTGATGAAATAAATTGTTTATCCGATACGTTTTTTCCGAGCACGCGTGAACTTGTCAGGTTGTGTCGTGATTTGGAAAACGATCTTTTGAGAAAAGCCAATTTTGTACGCAATGCTGTTTTGAGATTCCGTGAAAAGGAGTTGAAAGAACAAGCAGCGAAAGAGCATTCAATGCCTATAACGCTTGTTCACAAGCAAGAGCTTGAAGAAACTTTAAATGGCATTGGTGGGATAATGAAACGCTTTGGTCCACAGCAAACTAGTGAAAAGTGCTGATCATTTTACGATTAGGCATGTGTTTAAATCGACAAAAAGGCACCGTACAGAGCGATTTAAAGATTTTGTGATAAAAACCACATTGAAATTAAAAACGCTTCTGTACAGTCCATTTTGAGGCAAATAAACCCATTGGTAAAGTTATGGATTTAGATTAGGGGATATTAAACCAGATGTTTTTAAAAAAACGTAAACAGAAGGGGGGAAAAAAGTTCGTTGCAACGGCGGTGGGGCATGCCCCATGGGGATTAGGGGTAGCAGAGTATTTTTACAATCTTTACGAATATGATGATGGTACAAGAGAATATGAAGAATTTGACGGTGGTCAGTATCATGAGATGCCTGAGAAAGTTGATTACAGTACCAAGGCGCAAGTGAAAGCGTGGATATATGGGGGTGGTATTCCGAAAAGCGTTCTCAATTACGAACCTCTTATAGATGAGATCAATAAAGAGATCAAAAAATTATCAAAAACCGCAGGAAATAAATATGTTTACAGATAAGCAGCTAAGAGCCTTGTTTGGTATTATAATTTTTATATTTTTATGCTTTTTAGGAATTAAAAAAAATCCCTATTTTATCCAAGGTATTTTGATATTTGCATCTTTTGGTTTGATAATAATAACAAATATTTTTGTAATTTTATGCAATTCTCATATTCCTTTTGAGTTGCAGAACAATCCAAAATATAAAGATGATGATACAACAGGTTGGAAAACATTAACACGTGATTTACAACATTATATGCACAGACTTTTAAAGCTAATAAGTTTAGCACTTGTCGTTTTAATTTTTCCAAATAGTTATACTGTATTTTGGTATTTAGATATCGTTTTTTGGTACTTTTTTTTAGTTTATTCATTCTTTCTCATGTTGCATACACGCAGTTTAATAAACATGTCCATTTACGCACTACATTTTTATACTAAAAACCAAAAGTAAAATTTAAAATCACTTGGTATTCAATTAGCTAGGTATCAAAATGAAAAAAATTGAAAAAAATAAAAAATACGTATTGACTTTAAAGAAAAGGTCGTTTATTAAGGTTGGCAAGTGCTCAAAACACTGTAATACGAGCGGATAGGTTACGAAACGACCTCTTCCTATGTTTCTAAAATATACTGGCTTTCTTTTGTGCTCTTATTGGCATATAACGATTTTGCCGGGTGTGGTTATACTATACAATACCCTTCATAGGGGAAAGTGTAACGACGGTCTCGTATCCGTGTTTTGAGCGCCCGGCGCCCTTATAGGGTGTCAATCAAAATGTTAAAATACGAGGTAATTATTATGCAGAATTCTGTAAAAAAATATCAACTCACCAATCAAACAATTCTTCGTGAGGGTAAAAAACTTTATCGCATTAAGGCGTTAAGAGATTTTGGTGATGTTAAAGCTGGTCAACTTGGTGGCTATATTGAATCTGAAGAA
>NZ_JBHIPJ010000087.1:0-2917 GCF_042195945.1 Bartonella sp. AP30XZML
CGGCATTATCACTCACAACGGCATTGCCAAAAACATAGCCACCAATTTTTGCATTGCCATTAATGATTGCATTGTCATAAATACGTGCTTTATCACTCAAAACCCATGCCTTATCACTAATCACGGCATTACCATAAACCCTAGCATAATTCACAACACAGGCATTATTGCGTATTTTTGCATTTTCGGAAACGCTTGCTTGGATAACCATAGCATCATCATAAACCCAGCAATTGCCATCATGTGATAAGTTATTTTCATTTTCGATAAAGCCCCCCAAGGAACCCGCCTTGACATCAGAAAAGTCTCTTAAAGCTTTAATGCGGTGTAAAGTCACACCGTTAACAACGCGGTTTTCATTAGTAAGTTCATATTTTTTTGCAGGCTCTTGTTTATTAACAGATGCAGTTTCATTTGCAATGTTAGAGAGAACGGGGGTGTTGTTTGATATATTTGTCATATTTAAAACCTTGATGTTAATATTGTTTTGAATTGACACCCTATAAGGGCGTCGGGCGCTCAAAACACGGCATCAAGTCCGTTGCTACGCTTTTCTCATAAGAGTATTGTATAGCGTAACTACACCCGACATAATCGTTATATGCTAATGACAGCATAAAAGAAAGTCAGTATTTTAAAAAGATGGGAGAGGTTGTTTCGTAACCTACCCGCTTGATGTTTAGTGTTTTGATCACTTGATTATTTATATAACAAAATACGTATTTATTGTCAAATAATATTTTATCTTTTTTGATATTTTTTTGTATTTTTTAAATTGCATTGTGTATTAATGTTATCATGTGCTTATGAATTGCTTCTTTTATATTTATATGCTTTTAAAGCTATATTATGGGCTTTCTAAAACGATTGCGCTGTTTTTTGAATCTATACATTTATAATATTTAGAAACGCTCTCATAATGCGTTTTTTTATCTTTATAGCCTATCAATTTTTTCACTAAATGAATTTTAATTTTTTTGTGAATTTTGTTTATAAGGGGCTCTAATTTAAACAACCTTAATAGGCACTGTGCTCTTTATAACCAACGCGTTCATTTGCATGTGATTATGAAAACCTGCTTTTTCACGTATTCTCTATAGCTGTTATGTTCTTTATAGCCATGGCATCATTTTTCATTTTCATAAGAGAAACGATAAATAGGATAATTACGATTTATAGACTGTTATGAAAACATCTCAATAGAAACTGATAATTATAGAGATTAGGAAAATCCCTTTTAATAGACCGTGTCAGTGTTGTCAGTTCTTTTTAGACCCTCTATTATTTTGTTTAATGAGAAAAATTAAAAACATTATTTTTCAATAGGTTAATGTTTTTAAGACATAACTCATATCACTATTACAATCTTTAAAGATAACCAATGATGTGAATTGATTAAAACTTGTCAATTATGTGTCAGTAAATTGAACTGACAAAAGTGATCATTTTAGTGAGTCATTAAAATGTGTCTTATGAAAAGCGTATGAAAGTAAAAACTGATTACGTTATTAAAATCCCTTTTATGAATTTTATCAGTTCATTTGAATAGATAAACTTATGATTTAGAGAATGATTAAAACGTGCTTTATAAAAAGCATATGATCCTTTAAAGCCTTTCAAAAGAAAGGGATTATAATCATAAGAAATGTTATCAAGACTATTGTGGTTATGAGTTTTGAGGTTTTTGAGTATTTTGAGGGTTCCTTTTACGCCCCTTTATATATTTTTTTTCAATCAAAAAATAAAAGTTATTATATTTCAATATGTTAATGTTTTAAATAAACAACCCATATTACACACAACACGTAAATACAATCTGTAATATATATAAAAAGGGGTTTTGAAGGTATTTTGAGGGTTTGAGAAACCTTCAAAACCTATAAGTAATATAAGAAAATGAATATACATAGCTCTCTTTAAACAAAGCTATCATTTTAGATTACGATATAATCTTTTAAAGGCAATGTAAAAAAATCTAATTATGTAGAGAAAAGTTAGAGTATTTTTAACTTTTCATATAATTATTCTTTGAAAAGGTCAGAGTGTGTTCCTGTACGAATAAGATGTAATTTATCTCCTTCTATTCTATAAATAAGCAGCCAATCTGGTTCGATATGAATATCATGATACCCTACCCAATCGCCTTTTAGTGGATGATCACAGTAATGTCTTGGTAATGGCTTTTCTTCAATTAGAAGACTTAATAGTGTACGCAGCTTATTCATATTTTTACTGCGTTTTTCCGCTTTGCGCACGTCACGTTTAAATTGTCTTGAGCGGACGGGTATCAACATATTAAATGCCTAAATCCTTAAAAAGGGCATCAGCGTTTTTAAATGTCTTACCTTTACCTTCATCTAATTCCTTTATAGCTTTACGTGTGACACTATTAGGTACTTTAAGATCAAAAGGCAAACAACCTTCTTCAGCGACACGCAAAAATGTTATGCGGATAAGGTCTGATGCACTTAATCCCATACGTTCTAAAGTAATCATCGCTTGTTTTTTCATTTCAGCAGGAATGCGAGCGCGAACAACAGAATCGGTTTTCATGATTGGTACCTCCATTTATAACCTTTATTATAATGTAGCTACACTGTGACTTCAAATCAACTTTTTAGAATTCAAAACCCTTTGGACAGCAGGTATGGGAAAAAACTCCACGAAAAGAATCCTTGATTCGCAATAATTAAGAGGAATGTTGCTAAATCCTATTCTCTTAACTTTATTTTGTTATCCGTCATAGTAAAGAAGATTTTATGTAAGCAACAGATTATGGTTATAAGCTCTATACCCCTTATGAGTTATCATACCCATTATGTGAGCATGCCAAGTCTATTCAGTTTCTCTAATTTCTAATTTTGGTAGTTTTTTCACGATTTTCATTGTTTCTAAACTTACGGTAATAACCCTTTGA
>NZ_JBHIPJ010000088.1:0-3106 GCF_042195945.1 Bartonella sp. AP30XZML
TTATAAGAAAAATTTTTTGTTATGTACAATTGCTGGAACTTTGATTTTTTCTCATTTCGGTTCAACTTATGCAAATACATCGGCTCCTGAAACTCCTGGAATTTTGGGGAAGATTGAATTAAATAAGGGAGAAGAAAAGACTTTAAATAATGTTCTTGTCCGCGATAAAGGACCTGGAATATTAGCGCATGATAAAGCAGCTATCACAATTGTAAAATCAACAATACACACGGAAATGTCTGCACTTTCTGTATCAACAGGTGGACGCATTCATGCTAAAGAAATTGAAGCAAATACGGTGTACAAAGGTTTAGAAACAAAGAATGGTACAATCAAAGTTGAAGATTCAACCATAACCGTCCAACGAGGAGGTGCCGGTGGTATCGTTTTTTATGAAACAAAAGATTCTTCACTGAAAAATGGAGAAAAAGTTGTCAATAAGGTTGTTCTTAGCAATACAAAACTTCTTGTGAAAAACGGCACCGGTATCCTTGGTCCCTACTGCTCAAGAGCAGTTGCTGAAGTTCAACTTAAAGACTCAGAAATTCGATCTGACGTATTATTGAGAAATAAAACAAAACGTAAATATTATGACAACGATACTCTTCCTGTAACTTTAGCGTTAACCGCTGATAATTCGACAATAGAAGGACGAGCAAGAACTTTAAAAGTGAATACAACGGTTTTGACTCTGAATAACAAAAGCAAATGGTACTTAAAGACCTCTCAAGAGGAAGTCGATACTGACTTTAATGTGTTTAACTATGAGCTCAGTGATATTAAACAACGAGCCCTTTCTACCGTTTCAGTACTGAATCTTAATAATAGTTCTATCATATTTAAGACACCACAAGGGCGGGAAAAAGATCATTATCATACCTTGTATGTAGGGCGAACAGCTGAGGTTCGTAGACCTAAGGGAAGTACAATCCCCGATATAGAAAGCACTTATAATACAGTTTACAATGCCACAGGCGATGCAAAAATTTATTTTAATATTGAATGGAGTGATGGTCTAGTAAAAGAACAGCAAAAAGCTGACCGCCTCCTTATACATGGTGATGTATCAGGCAGCACAACAGTCCATATCAAGAACCTTGCGAAAGGTGAGATATTAAAAGCTGAAGATTCTGTTTCCTCAAATATGCGTGGTCTTTCACTCATTCAAGTTTCTGGAAATGCAAATGAAGGTTCCTTCAAACTTGCACACGGCTACACCACAATGGGGGGATTGCCCTATAAATATATACTCAAAGCCTATGGTCCAACATCCAGCCATGGGACAGCCGATAGCACACAAAGTCATTTTAGCGGAATATCACAAGAATCAAAAGAAAATACCCTCAAAGACTACACAATCTACACGATATCAGCATCAGGAACAATGATTGAAGGTGTTTCACCAAAAGAGAAAGAAGCGCAAAATACCGGTTCATCATCCCTTGGACAAGCAAACAACGCACAAAACATCTTGGAAAAAAATCAGAATTTCTGGGATTTTCGCTTGCAAAATGCGACTCTCGATAATGAAGGAAAGATCAGAGCTCTCGTTCCTCAAGTGGCAAGCTATTTGTCCATGCCTAACGCACTATTCTCAGCTGGACTGGCTGATATAAACAATCAAAACACTTTACTCAACTCGATGCAGGAAAACACCTTTGAGACAAAAGATCATAAAAACAAAGGAGTCTTCTTCTCGACTTATGGAAATAAGATGACATTATCCTCTCACCGTACGCCATTACAATATGGCTATGGTGCCGATATTCACTATGCAGCTTTACAGGCAGGCATTACATTAGCAACTCTAGAAGACCAAAACATGACCACTAATTTTGGTCTTTTAGGAACATATGGGAAATTAGCTTTCACCCCTAAAGACATGGAAGGTGCTGACAAGAGTACACTCAATAAATGGTCAATTACTGCATATAGTGGGCTGCGCCATAATAATGGGATATACATCCATGCACTCTTCTCCTATGGAATGCTCAAGGGAGATATCACCACAGCTCTCATAGGAAAGACTGCAGAGTTGAAAAATGCTGATACATTCAGTGCATCAGCAACCATTGGACAAAAGTTCGAAACCAGTAGGAAAGGATTGGTCTTTGAACCACAAGCACAACTTGTTTATCAACGCCTCATGCTTGGCACACTCTCAGATGTCGATGGCTTTGATGTGGATATGGGAAATCCTTATCAATACTTAGTACGTGTTGGTGGACGCTTAACGCAAACGAAGCTTTCTATTGAAAACGGCGGTACTCTTTCTTTCTATGGTAAATTGAATATTGTTAAAGCTTTTTCTAACAATGGTACGATACAGATTGGTGAACCATTCCACCTTGATTCTATGGGAGCTGCCCTTGAAGGTGGATTTGGTGTAAATGCACAATTATCACAAAATGTCGCCCTTCATGCTGATGTTAACTATCAATATAAGCTTCAAAAAACTGGTATATCCGGAGCAAGCTTTTCAGGCGGAATACGCTATCAGTTTTAAGAAAACGCAAAAAACAATTTATATTCTATTCATTTTAATAAAAGGCAGTACAAATATGCTGCCTTTTTACAATCTATCGGAAAGAAGCGTCAATAACGATTCTTTCTACCACCTTTCTTGAGCCAATTAATCTCACTCAAACCAAATGTAACAAAATCTGTTATCTCTGAATGAATACTGAATTCTCAAAAGAGCTGCCTTTTTGATTTATAAAAATCAAATGCTTTTAATAAATTTTTTTGTATTTTAAAACACGTAATAAATAATTCTCTGTGTAAGAAAATCAATTAAAAGCTTTTTGTAAGCACACAACAACAGCTTCTCCAAAAACTTTGTAGAGTTTCCATAACAACAGCCTTAAGCAACAAACATCCTTGCAAAATATTTTGTTTCTTAACACTTTTAAACGGAAGACTTATTAAATTAGCTTTTCTGCAATTCATAGTTGCTAACTGCAATCTCTATTTTAAAAACTCTTCTAAAATCATTTTTTAAACGATAAAGAACAGGACACAATGTTTCGTTTTGTTGTTTACAATAAAAACATAATGATATAGAAACTGTCTGGGTACTTGCGCCATCAGGGGAATGAAGTAAGCA